>CAJWIB010000185.1 GCA_913041095.1 uncultured Rhodospirillaceae bacterium
GGGCATAAGCCTTTAGCCGCCATTCGAGCAGCCATTCCGGCTCTTCTTTTTTAGCCGAAATAAAGCGAATGATATCTACGTTAAGCCCTTTTGGCGCCTGATCGGCCTCAATATCAGTAACAAAACCATATTTATATTTTTCGACTGATTGGGCTTGATCGACGGTATCTGAAACTGCTGCATTCATTTAATTGTACCTGGTACCTTTATTGTATTCCCGGCTATTACGCCGCACCTTTTAACTTATCGGGATTTGCTTGGATATAAATTTTCCGCCATTGGCTGACAAAGTGTTCAACTTCATCCATCGTATTGCCATGACCGAGACTGACGCGAATGGCAGTAGAGGCAACGTCCTCAACGATACCCATCACTTTCAAAACATGTGAAGTCTGAACTTTACCAGAAGAACATGCCGAACCCGCACTGACCATAATCCCGGTTAAATCAAACTTCATTACCTGGGTTTCACTAGCGATATTTGGCATTGTTAGGCAGGTTGTGTTAGGCAATCTTTCAACGCTTTCCCCAAAAACCTCCGCATCCGGTGCTATTTCCTTGACCCTCAATTCCAAATGATCTCGGAGAATTCCAATTTCATTGGCTTTACCAAGGTTTTCCGCTGCCAATTTTGCTGCTGCACCAAAGCCAACAATACCCGGTACGTTTTCCGTGCCTGCTCGGCGGCTGCGTTCTTGCCCGCCACCTCGAATTAGTGATGTGAGGGGTATATCTTCGTTCATCACCAAAGCACCTATGCCCTGGGGTCCGCCAATTTTGTGGGCGGATAGGCTGATAAAGTCGACCCCCAATTCCACCCAGTCGACTTTGATTTTACCTGCTGCCTGGATGGCATCGGTATGAATCAGTGCGCCGTGCTCTTTGGCGATGCGGGAAATTTCGGCTGCCGGCTCAATCACACCGGTTTCATTATTAGCCAACATGACCGAAACCAAGGCCGAGCCATCCACATCTTCCAGCCGAGATTTTAAAACCGCCACATCGATTACGCCATCACCATCAACCGGCAATAATTCAATATTATCTGCTGCCGCCAGTACCGAATAATGCTCAATTTCTGAAGCCAAAACATGAGTGCAATCCGTACCACGCAAAACCAGATTATTGGCTTCCGTACCACTGCCGGTGAACACGATTTGCGCCGGGCTCACACCAACCAGTTCGGCTATTTGTTCGCGCGCCTGCTCAACTGATTGCCGCGCCTGACGTCCGGCCGTATGCACGGAGGATGCGTTACCGGTCAAAGCCAAAGCTCCGGCAACCGCCTCGGCAACTTCCGCCCGCACCGGCGTTGTTGCGTTGTGATCAAAATAAACGGTTTGTTTCATTGGGCAGCTTTCGCGGCTATTCGATAACCCTGAGTTCCGATTCAGGCATGACTGATAATTCATGGTCAGCCATTTCTGCCAGCTGCGTCAAATCATTTCCACTCGTCCCTAGAATGCGCTTTTCGATGACGTCAGCCAGCGTAATTGAGCTTAAGAAAAGATATATTTGATTACCAAGCTCAGTCCACAAATCGTGCGTTAGACAGCGCGAATTATCAGTCCGGCAACCGGTCGGTGAACCCGGCGTACAGCGTGTTGTTTGAATTGGTTCATCGACAGCCAAAATAATATCTGAGATTTTCATATCTACAGGATCGCGCGCCAGCAAATATCCGCCGCCGGGGCCACGCACAGATTTAACTTGCGAGCCTTTGCGCAATTTACCAAACAGTTGTTCTAAATATGACAGTGATATGTCTTGGCGTAATGCGATATCCGCCAACGCTACCGGTCCGCCCTTGCTTTGGCGTGCCAGATCAGCCATTGCCATTACCGCATATCTGCCTTTGGTGCTAAGTTTCACGATTCTTCTCCTGCACTATTAATTCCACTGATTAAAATTAATTTCCTGTTTAAGCCTCTGATTGTCGACGAGGTTGATCAGATTTCTGTTCTTCAGTTTTGCCAATTTCATTTTCTAGTTCTTGCTCCAGTTGAACCACCCGTTCGCTCAATGTCGTTACCTGATTGCGCAAGCTTTCAAAACTGCGCGCGACTGGATCAGGAAGGTCCTCGGTAGGTATGCCATAGGCGCAAAATTCATCCTCAAGCGTTTTGTCGCGGCCCATCACGATTTTAGCCGGGATACCGACCATGGTTGCACCTTTCGGCACGTCTTGAAGAACCACCGCATTGGCGCCGATCCGTGCCGCTTCGCCGACATTTAGCGGGCCTAATATTTGCGCGCCGGAACCAACAATGACACCATTACCCAATGTCGGGTGACGCTTGCCTTTTTCTAATGAGGTACCGCCAAGAGTGACGCCTTGGTATAGCGTGACATCATCACCGACTTCCGAAGTTTCGCCAATAACGACACCCATGCCATGATCAATAAAAAACCGACGGCCGATCATCGCACCGGGGTGAATTTCAATACCTGTCAAAAAACGGCCAAGATGAGAAATCCAGCGACCAGCAAGAAACCATTTACGACGCCAGGCGGCATTTGAAAATCGATAAAATAAAATTGCGTGATAACCCGGATAGCATAAAACGACCTCAATTTTAGATCGCGCCGCCGGGTCTCGGGTCATGAAAGAATTAATATCTTCCTTGAGACGTTCAAAAAATACATGTGCCATTGTAAATATATCCGCAGTGTATTAAAAAAGGGCTTTCCGTGAAAAAACCATAAAAAATGAACAGTTTTTTGACGTCGTACCCACAATTATATAAGGTGAATATAGGTATCCTGACCAATTCAGTCAAGTATTACGGTTAAATTTTATGAATGAAGTGAAAAATACTATACTATTTTACTCAATTATTCAACGATAACCCACCCAAAGATAGGTAAAAAACCAGCAAACCATGCCGGACGTAATTTTTAATGGACCTGATGGACGGCTAGAAGGCCGCTATCATCAAAGCAAGCAACCTTACGCTCCCGTCGCCATTGTTCTACATCCCCACCCGCTGCACGGCGGCAATATGAATAATCGAATCGTTTATATGATGTACAATGCTTTCGTGGAGCGTGATTTTTCAGTTCTACGGTTTAATTTTCGCGGCGTCGGCCGCTCACAAGGCGTATTTGATAGCGGTATTGGTGAGTTAAGTGATGCTGCTTGTGCTTTTGACTGGATGCAGCAATTTAACAAGAACAGTCCGTTTTGCTGGATTGGCGGCTATTCTTTTGGCGCCTTGATTTCAATGCAGTTGATGATGCGCCGCCCAGAGATTGAAGGCTTTGTCTCTATTTCTCCGCCGGCCAACACTGAAGATTTTTCCTTCCTGGCACCCTGCCCTTCTTCCGGCCTTATCACCCATGGTGACGCGGATAAATCAATACCTTTAGATTCGGCTCAAAAACTAGCTCAAAAACTCAATGCCCAAAAAAATATCGAAATTGATTTTACCCTGATTAAAGGGGCCGATCATTTCTACAAAGATAAGATTGATAATTTGAACAAGGAAATTTGCCGCTACCTAGACGAATCATTATCCCCGGAAAAAGACGAACCTGAAAAGAAACCCAAAACTAAAAAGAAAAAGTAGCGGCCCTTAGTTCGGATGATGTAAATCGCCGCCCGTCATTGCTTCCGACGCGCCGGTTGTTGATGGAAAACTCAATGGTAGTTTCAGCAGCGACCGCACGGCCATAAAAGCAAAGGCCTCGGCTTCAATTGCATCACCATTCCAACCAACGCTTTCTACCGGCTGGACAACTTTGCCGAGACGTTCGGACAACTCCTTCATGATCATCGGATTATGTCGTCCGCCACCCGTAACCAGCCATTGGTTAACCGGTTCCGGAAAAAAAGAGGCTGAGCGGGTAATTGCTGTGGTGGTAAAGGCAACCAACGTCGCTGCAGCATTTTCCAAAGAAAGCCGGTCGGTCACTGAAATGTTGAAGGCGTTACGGTCAAGTGACTTGGGCGGTGGCTGTTTAAAAAATTCATGACTGAGAAAATTGGTTAAACTTGATTTATCGACTCGTCCTTTTGCAGCCAATTGGCCATCCTGATCAAAACTTTTACCGGTTCGAGCTAATACAAGATCATCGATTAAGGCATTTCCGGGACCGGTATCGAAAGCCAGTAGTTTGTCCGAGCTGATAAAACTGACATTCGCAACGCCACCAATATTCACAATCGCAATCGGTTGACCGAGATTGGTGGCCAGAGCTCGATGATAAACTGGTGCCAAAGGAGCCCCTTCTCCGCCAACTGCAACATCGGCTGCCCGAAAATTATTAATCACCGGACGGCCGGTCAGTTCAGCCAGCAACGCACCGTCGCCTAATTGCAAGGTGAACTGATTTGCCGGTTCATGCTGGGTGGTCTGGCCATGGAATCCGATGATATCAATGTCTGAGCTCATCAAATCATGTTTTTTCGACAGCTCCTGAATAAGCTCGGCATGCATATGAGTAAGTTCGCGTTCTAGCTTAGCCGATATTTCCCGAGTTCCCATCGCCTCCCGCAAGCGTCCACGAAACTCCGGATGGTAAGGCTTCGTTTCAAACGGTCCGAATGAATGAATGGACGTTCCATCGGTTTGGATGACAGCAGCATCGATGCCATCCAAGGAAGTTCCGCTCATGAGCCCGAGGGCGGTATATATTTTTGCGTCGGCCATTGCCTAATGAAATTAGATATATTGTTTATATTTATCATGGGTTTCGTTGTGCCTACAGGATGAGTATGCTAAACGACCACCCAATTATGAAGCAACATACCCGCTCAACCCTTAAAATACTATTGAGCCATATTGAAACATGACGACCTACAAATCAGATTTTATAAACGCCGTCACTGAGCGGACTTTCATGCATCAATGCACCGACATTGAAGCATTGGATGAGCGAGCCTCGAGGGAGATCATTCCAGCTTACATTGGATTTGATTGCACGGCACCCAGCCTTCATGTCGGTTCTTTGTTGCCGGTTATGCTACTCAGGTGGCTGCAAAAGACCGGCCACAAACCAATTGTACTGATGGGCGGCGGCACGACCAAGGTCGGTGACCCGTCAGGTAAAGATGAAAGCCGCCAGCTATTGACCATTGAGAAAATCAACGAAAATATGGAGGGTATTAAGTCTATCTTTGCCAAATACCTGACCTTTGGAGACGGCCCGACAGATGCGATCATGGTCAATAATGCTGATTGGCTAGATAAGCTGGAATATATTGATTTTCTGCGCTCCTATGGCTCACATTTTACGATTAACCGTATGCTTACTTTCGATAGTGTGAAACTGCGCCTGGAGCGCGAGCAACCGCTAACCTTCTTGGAGTTCAACTACATGATCCTCCAGGCCTATGATTTTCTAGAACTATCGCGCCGTAACGATTGCCTGATGCAAATGGGCGGCTCTGATCAATGGGGCAATATCGTCAATGGTATTGAATTGGGGCGTCGTGTTGACAGCACGCAGTTGTTCGGGCTGACGACACCATTAATGACCACATCATCTGGGGCCAAAATGGGTAAAACCGCGACGGGTGCAATTTGGCTCGATCAAGAACAGTTGTCGGCCTATGACTTCTGGCAATATTGGCGCAACACGGAAGATGCCGATGTCGGCCGTTTCATGCGTTTGTTTACCGAGTTGCCACTTGACGAAATCACGCGGCTTGAAAAGCTCCAGGATGCTGAGATCAATGAAGCCAAGAAAATTCTCGCTGGCGAGGTGACCAAACTTTGCCACGGTGAAGATGCCGCTAAGTTGGCGGCAAAGACAGCA
>CAJWIB010000186.1 GCA_913041095.1 uncultured Rhodospirillaceae bacterium
CGTGCGAATGTTTCCGAGACCAGGGGGCACCTTGATCGAGAGTTCGTCAACAGTTAGGTTGCGCCTACAAGATGTTTCTGATCTTAGTTTGGCTCTTCAAACTCACCAATTTAGGAACGTGTCTGTAAATTAATGAACCACGAAGTTAACAAAGAGCACGAAGAAGATGTGAAAATGAAGGCATACCGAAACTACTGGTTTTCCGTATAGCCATATTTTTCATGAATCATCACTCTTCGAACTTTTTGTGAGGGAGGGCAAGCTTCCCTGCGTCACCCCGGGCATGATCCGGTGCCCAGTTTTTTATAGGTGAAAATTCAATCTGCTACTTTCTAGATTCTGGTCAAGTCCGGCATGGCGAAGGAAAACTTTCCTGTGGATAAGGTCATATTAGGTGATGACAGCACCAGGAGAATCGTGGAACTCTCTTAGGCATGTCGCACGCTGATTTTGTTCATCTCCGAGTACACTCCGCCTATTCTTTGCTGGAAGGCTCGCTCAAGGTTAAAGACCTGGTCCAGCGCACCAAAGAGCTCAACATGCCGGCCGTTGCCATCACTGATACGGGCAACCTATTCGGCGCGCTGGAGTTTTCCGAGACCTGCCGGAAGGAGGGCATCCAGCCAATTATCGGTGGCCAGCTCGATGTGACACCTTACCGGCTCAGTAGCGATGACGAAAATCGTATGAGTGTCAGCAACGCGAGTGTGATGGAAGACCCGGATCAAATTGTTCTGCTGGCGCAAAATAAAACCGGCTATCGCAATATTCTTAAACTTGTCAGCCAGTATCATTTGGCCCCGGATGGGGAAGGTGAACCGCGTATTTCGGTTGGTGATCTAGCGGTACACAATGAGGGTGTGATTGCCTTTACTGGCGGCTCGAAAGGCGGAGTTGGAAGGTTGCTGGCGAAAGGGCAAAATAATGCGGCGGAAGAACTCTTGCTACGGCTCAAGGAAATCTTCGCTGACCGCCTTTATGTTGAAATTCAACGTCATAATCTACCGGTTGAGATTAAAATCGAGGGTGCGTTGATTGATCTCGCTTACAAACACGATCTGCCACTGATTACGACCAATGAATGCTTTTTCGATACCGAGGATCTTTACGAAGCCCATGATGCACTGATCTGCATCGATGCCGGCGCATATATTGATCAATTGGACCGGCGGCGCTTGACCGTTGATCACCGTTTTAAATCACCCCAAGAAATGAGAGCGCTGTTTGCTGATTTGCCCGAAGCGGTTGATAACACCTTGGTTGTTGCCGAGCGCTGCGCCGTGATGTCGGAACCGCACGATCCATTGCTGCCGAATGCTCCGAAGGAGGGTGGTAACGGCGATCGTTCCGATGCCGAGGTATTGTTTGAATTGGCAAAAGCAGGCTTGGCTGTACGCCTTAAAGCTCAGGTTTATCAGGATGGTATGGATAAGGCAGCGAAAGAAACTGCTGGCAAACCTTACATTGAGCGTCTGGAGTATGAGCTTGGCGTTATCGAAGAAATGGGCTTTTCGGGCTATTTTTTAATCGTTGCTGACTTTATCAAATGGTCAAAGAAACATGAAATTCCGGTGGGGCCAGGCCGTGGGTCGGGCGCAGGCTCGGTGGTTGCCTGGGCGTTGACCATCACGGATTTGGATCCCTTACGCTTTGGTCTGCTGTTTGAACGTTTCTTGAACCCCGAACGGATTTCGATGCCGGACTTTGACATCGACTTTTGCCAAGACCGGCGGGATGAAGTTATCCGCTATGTGCAGGATAAATATGGCGATGATCGCGTGGCGCAGATCATTACCTTCGGCACGTTGCAGCCGCGCGCTGCCCTGCGTGATGTTGGCCGCGTTCTGCAAATGCCTTATCCACAGGTCGACCGTATCTGTAAGCTCGTGCCAAATAATCCGGCCGCTCCAGTGACACTCCAACGAGCGATTGACGGCGAGCCAGTCTTGCAAGAGGAAATTGCGACCGATGACCGAGTTGCCAAGCTGGTTGATATCGCCAAACGCCTTGAAGGCCTTTACCGCCACGCCTCGACCCATGCCGCCGGTGTGGTGATTGGCGACCGACCTTTAGATGAGCTGGTGCCGCTGTATCGCGATCCACGCTCGGACATGCCAGTCACGCAATTTTCGATGAAATGGGTCGAGCCCGCTGGTCTGGTGAAGTTCGATTTCCTAGGACTCAAAACCCTTACGGTTCTGGCCAAGACCCTTGAACACCTTAAAACGCGGGGTATTGAAATTGATATTAATGATCTACCGTTCGATGACCCGGCAACCTTTGAGATACTCGGCAAGGGGGATACCACCGGGGTATTTCAGCTAGAGAGTTCCGGCATGCGTGATATCTTGCGCAATATGAAGCCGGATAGTTTTGAGGATATCATTGCTATCGTGGCACTCTACCGGCCGGGTCCGATGGATAACATTCCGAGCTATATTCGTCGCAAACACGGGGAAGAAGAGCCTGATTATCTTTATCCAAACCTTGAGCCAATCTTGAAAGAAACCTATGGCATTATGATTTACCAGGAGCAGGTCATGCAAATTGCCCAAGAATTGGCCGGTTATTCACTGAGTGGCGCCGATTTGTTGCGACGTGCCATGGGTAAGAAAATCAAAGCGGAAATGGATGCTCAGCGCAAAACCTTTGTCGAAGGCTCGGTCGCCAAAAGTGTACCGGAGCAAAAAGCATCTGATATTTTTGATCAGGTCGCTAAGTTTGCCGGTTATGGCTTTAACAAATCGCATGCCGCAGCCTATGCCTTGGTTGCTTTTCAGACAGCTTATCTAAAGGCCAATTACCAGGTAGAGTTTATGGCAGCATCGATGACGCTTGATATGCAAAATACGGATAAACTCTATACCTTCAAGCAGGAGCTCGAACGTCTTGATATTGATTTGCTGCCGCCCAACATCAACAAATCCGATGTTATGTTCAGGGTCGAAGAAACAGCTGATGGCGATGCCGTCCGTTATGCCCTGGCCGCAATCAAAAATGTCGGTGAAGGAGCGATGAAAAACATCATCGATGATCGGGAAAAAAACGGAGACTACAAAGATGTCAGTGATCTCGCCAATCGGCTGGATACAAAATCAATCAACAAGCGTCAGATTGAAAACCTGATCCGCTCCGGCACCTTGGATGTGCTAAATCCTAACCGCAAGCTAATACTTGAAGGGGTTGGAGCCATCGTCAATCACGCCGGAGCCGCCCAGCAAGAACGGGAAAGCGATCAGATTGGCTTGTTTGGTGATGAGGAAAGTGCGGTCACCAATATTACCCTGCCGGAAATATCCGACTGGTTGGAGACAGACAGGCTTAAAGAAGAGTTTGATGCCATCGGTTTTTATCTCTCAGCCCATCCTTTGGATAGTTATGGCAAAGCGTTGGAACGCCTCAAGATTTCATCCTATGCGCAGCTTGAGGTAGCCAACGTGTCAGGGCCGGTAAAGCTTGCCGGCATGGTGATTTCCAAGAAAGAGCGCATCTCAGCCAAAGGTAATAAATATGCCTTTGTGCAACTTTCGGATTCTTCCGGGTCTTTTGAAATTACGGTGTTTGCCGACGTTTTGACCACCAACCGGGAACTATTGGAAGCCGGCAACAAAGTGATTATTAACGCCTCCGCCGACAATGCTGATCAGTTCAAACTGCTTGCCAATCGGGTCTCCTCGCTAGATGACGCAATTGCCAGGACCAATGCCGGGCTTAAAATCTATGTTGATGACGCGGCGGCGCTTGGCTCCATTAAAGAAGTTTTGGAGCGAGAAGGGCGCGGCAAAGGTGATGTTATGCTGGTATCAAGAATTGATATGCAGACCGAGGTAGAAACAAACCTACCCAAAAAATACGCAGTCTCTCCGACAATGGCGAGAGCCGTCAAAGTAATCCCAGGCATTGTCGAAGTCAGGGAAGTTTGAAACCTAATCTACCACCTGAAACTTTGTTGCGTGAGCCGTAGATAACTCAGCGGTGTATCTATTTGGCGATTACTCGAAACCATACGTCTTTTGACTAGAGCCTTAATCCGATTAAGACTGGTCTTAAAGTTCTTAAATGCTCTTTAGCTCGCTTGGCGTCTTGTTGATTTTAGGCCAGGTTGAAGATGGTGAATGATCCGCCATAACAGGTCATTGAAAGTTTGCTCAAGTATTCTGATGCCGTGTTAAATATCGCCACGTGTTCATGCTCGTGATCTAGAACAGCTTTGTATCGACAGGTGCCGCACCGGTGCTCACCAAGAATGCTAACTTTTAGATTTTTTAAAATTTCGACTTCAACCGACTGGACATGGACGCAAAATCGATAGGGAGTAAGCTGGGCGGCTTTGAAGTTCGTTTGTAAAACAACACTATTCTGGCTGGAGGCGAATCTCAGTGCTCGTTCATTCGAATTCAAGTGAGAGCTTCTAAATCTATTGTCAAAGCAAGACAGTTGCTGCTGATTCAAGGAAACATCGTAATCAATGGGCCAGGAAGAAGTTTTGACGGTAAATTCAATTTTGCTTTGTAATATCGAGCAGATACGGCGAGTTTGGACAGAAGCTGTGGTGCTTAAAACAAACAAAAACAGCACAATTACTGTTGCACAAAACGTCAATTGAAATAGTTTGATCATGCGTCATTGATGCATTCGCTCGGAACAATCTCAAATCACAATTCGTCGTATTTCATATTGCTGATTTTTTAGCCTTTTATTCTTGTAATCGCTGGCAAAAACGCCTAAAACACGCGCTTAAATCCACACACGGGCTTAGCGGTCGCGGCGCAAATTCGCCGATGTATCGCTCCGGTGTTTCGAAGGTTCGAAATAGCGTCCGTGGAGGTCTAACCGGAAAAGGAAAGAAAATATGGCTTTGCCTACTTTTACCATGCGCCAAATGCTTGAATCTGGCGTTCATTTTGGTCACGTTACCCGACGCTGGAATCCGAAGATGGACGAATACATCTTTGGTATTCGACAGGGCATACATATCCTCGATCTTCAACAAACCGTACCGATGATGTATAGGGCGATGCAGGCTGTCGGCGAAATTGTCGCTGGTGGCGGTCGCGTACTTTGGGTTGGTACTAAACGCCAAGCCAGCGAACCGATCTCGGAGGCGGCCAAACGTTGTGGCCAATACTATGTCAATCATCGCTGGCTTGGCGGCATGATGACCAATTGGAAGACTATTTCCAATTCGATCCGCCGCTTGAAAACCTTAGAAGAGCAACTTGATGAGGAAAACGAAGAAGTCGTAGGCCTGACCAAAAAAGAATTGCTCAAACTTATCCGCGAACGCGATAAATTGGATCGTTCACTGGGTGGTATTAAAGATATGGGCGGTTTGCCCGATATCGTTTTTGTTATCGATACCAACAAAGAAGGCATTGCTGTAGCCGAAGCCAATAAACTAGGCATTCCAGTCGTTGGTGTGATCGACAGTAATTCTGATCCTAAGGGTATCGATTACCCAATTCCAGGCAACGATGATTCTATCCGGGCGATTAATTTTTACTGCGATATGATTGCTGGATCCGTGTTGTCTGGCATTCAAACCGAAATGGCAGCCAGTGGCGCCGATTTGGGCGAGCAAGAAGTCACGCCGGACGAAGAGTTGCCAACCAAAGCTGCCGCTGAAGAAGTAACTGTTGAGCAATCTCCAGCTGAGGAATCTTCGCCTGAAGCCAAAGAGGAAGCTTCGCCTGAAGCCAAAGTAGAGGAAGTAACTGTTGAGCAATCTCCAGCTGAGGAATCTTCGCCTGAAGCCAAAG
>CAJWIB010000187.1 GCA_913041095.1 uncultured Rhodospirillaceae bacterium
CATGGGGTTTTATTCTCCGTTGCAGTTTTTCCGGCCCGCTATGATTAATGATGTCGGGCTATTCCTTCAAATGTTGTTTGTTTCAATCAACTATGCCATTTTGTTATCGCTGCGATGTCGTGGTGTCCATCCTAAAGCGGCAGCCCGACCCAGATATTTTTAGCAATCATTTCAGCAACTTCCTGCTTAATCATTTCGACAGCACGTTGGGTCGCATTGGAAACCGCGCGGTCGGTTGCCGTCGCCAGCACAAGTGTTCGCGTTGGCGATGGGTCAATGATTGGTGCGGCGCTGAGCAAACCCTCTTCAATATTCTGATACACCGATGGGAGCGGCAGGATGGTACTGCCCAATTCAAGTGAAACGAAATTTTTCAACAAGCTTAGCGAGTCTGCTTCCATGGTGACTTTAAGCTCGCAATCAGCCTCCCTCGCATGGTATTCGACCAACTGCCGTATGCTGTGCTGACCGCCCGGCAGTAACAGCGTTTCGGCTGAGAGTTCTTTAAAAGACACTGGTTTTTTGAGAGAAAGTTTGGCCTTGCCCGGTGCGACCAGAAAAAGGTCTTCTTGCAGCAGTGGCTTAATATGCAGGCTGCCGTGAGATTTTGGATCATATAATATTGCCAGATCAATATTTCTTTTCTGCAATCCTTCAATCAAATGGCTGGTGAAAGCCGAAACAAAGCGAAGATTAACATCCGGATGCTGATCAGCGAACTCCTTGGCTAAGCGGCCGGCTAGAATATCGGCGACCGTCGGCGGCATGCCGATAACCACACTGCCGCGCACCCAACCCCCGGACGAAATAGCATCGGCCCGGGCTTCCTCCACCTGGCGCAGGATATTGTTCGCCCGCTCGACCAAAAGCTCGCCGGTTTGGGTCAGCACCATGCCCCGGCCATGGCGGGTGAATAGCGGCGTGCCAATTTCATCTTCAAGCGCTCTGATTTGCCGGCTTAAGGCCGGTTGAGCCACATGCAGCCGGTCTGCTGCCTTGCTCAAGCTGCCAAGCTCGCCAATATGCACCAACGTCCGAAGTTGACGGAAATTCAACGCCTTAGCTCCCTAATAAGTATTTGATTTACCGTTTTGGCATATCTCATTTAATAGAATTATATTTGAAGAATAGGCCGAAGCAAGATTTATTAGTGGTGGAAATTGTTTGGCCTAGATACCGCCGTTGGAGTTAACTTTTATGCTGAATAAAAAGCGGCCTGACCCATTGGATATTTGGTCAGATCAAGTTTTTGATGCTCTGCTGGCTGCGGACATCAAACATGTCGCCTATGTTCCCGATACTGGACATGCGCGTCTGATTGAGCGCGCGATCGAAGAGCCTGGCATGGAAGCCAGCGTGCTGACCACTGAGGAAGAAGGCATCGGCTTGCTGCTCGGTGCCTGGCTTGGGGGCGAGCGCGGAGTTCTGCTCATGCAATCAAGCGGCGTTGGTAATTGCATTAATACGCTATCGCTGGTTCAGAATTGCCGATTTCCGTTTTTAACTTTGGTGACGATGCGCGGCGAATGGGCTGAATTTAATGGCTGGCAGACGCCGATGGCCAAGGTCACGGCGCAAGCTTTTGAGCTGATGGATGTTTTGGTTTATCGCGCCGAACAATCAAACGAGGCGGTGAAAATCGTTTCAGCCGTCGCCGATACGGTTTTCAACGGTGATCTTGCCGCCGCGGTTCTGTTCTCGCAGCGGATGATCGGCAGGAAAGAATGGGCGAAGTGACGTTACAATCCTCTGGACCACTGGAGCGCCGGAAAGTGGTGTCCGAATTATTGCAGGATCGGGGTGATCTGCTGGTGGTTACCGGCTTAGGTTCCCCCAGTTACGACGCCATGGCCGCTGGCGACAACGACGCTAATTTTTATCTTTGGGGCGGTATGGGCAGTGCGGTTACCATCGGTCTTGGCCTATCCCTGGCACAACCCAAACGCCCCGTTTTGGTGCTCACGGGTGATGGTGAAATGCTGATGGGACTGGGAGCTCTGGCGACTGCCGGGGCGAAGCATCCCCGTAATCTTAGCATCGCTGTTTTGGATAATGAAAGGTACGGCGAAACCGGCATGCAACTGACCCACACGGCTCATGGCGTTGGCTTGGCCGAGGTCGCCACGGCCTGTAACTTTGACAGTTCTGTCGTCATCACCGAGATGGACAAAATAGGTCCTTTCAGGCAACAGACACAATCGACCGATGCGGGCCTACGTTTCGCCCAAATTAAGATCAAAGCGGAAAACGTGGAAAAAGTTCTGCCCTCGCGCGACGGCGTGCATGTGAAAAACCGTTTTCGCGCCCATCTCGGATTTTCGCCGCTCTAGTTATTTCTGCAGTGATGGAATTTTCATCTTACCGCAAATCTGTGGTGGAGTTGGCAAGTCTTTATGCACCTCCCACAACTCAGCCATTTTTTCCATTGGATCTGCGCTGAAAGATGTCACCTTCTTGGTGGCAAGGTCAACGTGAAGGACCAGGTATTCTTGGGTCGCGACTTGGTAACCCTCGGTCACGTGGAACATGGTGCAGAAATAGTGCAATCGTTTTTCGTCAAACCCAAGCAACTGGATCGTTACTTTAACTTCATCACCTAGTTTTACTTCGCGCTGATATCCGACATGGCATTCAACCGCAAAGGTGGTCATCCCTTTTGTTTCTTTATAGGTCTGCCCCAAGCCGATCATTTCATAAAATTGATCTACGGCATTAAAAAAAATAAGCGTGTGATAGGCGATATTCATGTGGCCATTATAATCAACCCACGCCTCTTGAACGGGTTCCTGCCACTGCGATATTGGAGCTTCAAACGTCATGTTAAACTTTCCTCAAATTTAATATTTCCTCTGCAGATTCGCATAGATATGGGGATTATTAGCCGTTACGGGAGCCTCGGTCCAATGTCGATTAGATTATTCACTTATGCCGTTTTGTTATTTGGGTGCTAAGTACCAATCGGGATATGGTAAGGTGAATCGAAGACGTGAGAAAATGGTAATGACCGAAGATGTAAAAAATTTAGACGCCCTCAAAGACTGGATTGGCAAAACCGAGACAATTGAGGATTTTATTTCGCCGACGATCATAGCAGGTATGTCGGCCACCCTCGACCGCGATGACGGCGCGCCAGAATTTGGCGATGCCATCCCGGCCAGTTGGCATTGGCTGTTCTTTAACAAAGCCATCCGGCGTTCCCAACTCGGCATCGATGGTCATCCCGCCCGCGGCGAATTTCTGCCGCCGGTGCCACTGCCAAGCCGCTTATGGGCCGGCAGTAAAGTCGAAATCCTCAAGCCCCTCGAAGTCGGCAACAAGATAACCCGGCTATCAACAATCAATGATGTCACGATCAAAGAAGGCCGCACAGGCACCCTGGTTTTTGTTGAGATTGATCATCAGGTCTCCGGCAATAATGGCACCGCCGTAACTGAATTACAGACTATTGTCTATCGCGGTACAGCGGCACAACAATCGGAAACTCCTGCCAACAAACCTCAGCCAAAGCCCCTGCCCGAGGGCGCCCTGTGGTCCGAGACAGTGACCCCTGACACGGTGTTGTTGTTTCGCTATTCGGCACTGACCTTCATCGGCCATCGCATCCATTACGACCGGGAATATACCGTCAACGAGGAAGGCTACCCGGCGCTTTTGGTGCATGGTCCTCTGACGGCGACAATGCTGCTGGATTTAGCTCGGCGTAATTTGCCTAATAGCGAGATCACTGGCTTCAACGTGCGTGCCAACGGTCCGCTGTTCGACAATGCGTCCTTTTTCCTTTATGGCAAACTTAATGACAGCGGGTCAAAAGTTGAGCTTTGGACGGTCAATCACGAAGGCGAGCTATCGATGAGCGTTACTGCCAATATCGGCTAAACCTGGATCGATTTTAACCCCGCAATTTAAAACGCTGAATTTTTCCAGTTGCGGTTTTGGGCAGCTCATCGACAAATTTATACCAGCGTGGATATTTATAGTGCGATAGCCCGGACACGCAGTGCTCTTTTAGCTCTTCGAGCAGCGCTTCGTTTTCTTCGACGCCTTCACTTAAAATAACCCAGGCTTCCGGCTTGATCAGTTCGTTTTCGTCCGAACGTCCGACAATAGCTGCTTCGAGCACACTGGGATGCTCGATCAGTCGCGCCTCGATCTCGAACGGTGAGCACCAGAGGCCGCCAATCTTCAGCATGTCGTCACCCCGGCCACAAAAGAAATACCAGCCCTCTTCATCCTGGTAAGAATTATCACCCATGTTGAGCCAGCCATCCGGTAACATGGTAGCAGCGGTTTTCTCCGGGCTGTTCCAATAGTATTTAGCAACCGAGCCGCCTCTGATATGGACCGTGCCGATATCGCCTTGTTCAACTGTATTGCCGTCATCATCGACAATGCGGGCTTCGTAGCGGTCGACAACGAGCCCGGATGATCCTGGTTTATGGGCAGCCGCGGTATTGCCGAGCACGGCATGGAGCACTTCCGTCGAGCCATAAACTTCAAGAATAAGCGTACCGGTTTTCTCCTGCCAGCGATTAAAGATATCACCCGGCAAAGCCTCGCCGGCGGAGACGCAAACGCGAAGCGAAGACGCATCCGTTGGATGGGAGTTCATATATTCCAGCTGTTGAGCGTAGAGGGTCGGAATGCCAAAAAATACGGTGGGCTTGAATTGCTCGATAATTTCAAACGTCATTTTCGGCGATACCCGGCGGTCGGTTAGCACCGCCGAACAGCCAATATAGAGGGGAAAGGTCAGCACATTGCCGAAGCCGTAAGAGTGAAACATTTTGCTGGCCGAAAAACAGATATCGTCTTCGTTCAGACCGATCGTATCGATCGCCGCACCTTGGCCGGTATAGAGAATAGCCCGATGGGCATGAACAACCCCTTTGGGGCGGCCAGTCGAGCCGGAAGAATATAGCCAAAAGCAATCATCCTCGGGTGCTGATTTGGCTGGCTCCAATTCTGCCGGTGCTTCGGCCGCCAATTCAGCCACTGATCCATCGCCAACCGACTTTAAAACCACTGCCGACTGATTTTTCGCCGCCGCCAACGCGGTTTCTACGGTCTCGGCAAATTCAGGACTGTAAACCAATACTTTGCAGCCGGAATCCTCGATCATATAGGTGTAATCATCGGCGTAGAGCATGGTATTGACCGGCACCGGCACAATGCCGGCTTTTATCGCGCCAAAAAACATATAGAGGAATTCCGGGCAATCCTTGACGACCATCAGCACCCGGTCACCCTCTGCCAAACCGAGCGAAGTCAAAACATTGCCTGTACGGTTTACCCGTTCCGCCAGTTGCGCAAACGTAACATCACCCTCACTGGTAAAATAAACGACCTTTTCGCTGCGCCCCTCGTCTAAATGGCGGTCGATGAAAGGAACCGCAATGTTGAACATTGGCGAAGTCTTAATTGCCGCCGGACTGACGGATTGATCAATGATAAATGTATTGTCCTGCATGATGCTCTCACTCCGGATCAATTTGGCTTACCACCTTACGAAAGTAGCGATTACAACCAAAATATTATGCGGCTTTCGCCGCTTTTATTATCACCTGATGAATGCTAGGCCTAAAATGTTGCTGGTGACCAATATCAATTCGGTATATTTGATTGACCGAAACATTATTTGTAGCACGTCAGATTTGGCGTTACTCATAGCGCTGCAAAA
>CAJWIB010000188.1 GCA_913041095.1 uncultured Rhodospirillaceae bacterium
ATATCGCCAGTAACTTAGCCCCACGATTTCAAACCACTGATAAATACGGTAAACTGTCAAGTTTTTTTGATCCATTCAGAGCACTAAATCTAGAGGGCCGTATTCTCCGCCCCTTCCGCCTGATGGAAAACCAGCACGTGCCAAGCCAGGAAGGCGATGGCAACCGCAGTCGCCCCCCAATGGATGAAAGGATCGGTAAAGATGAGTAATAGTCCCAATATTAACCGGACGACAATTTCCCATACTGGTAACCGACGTTGGTCAAATCCGATAACCGCGCTTGAGACGAGGTAAATCACGACGAGCAGCCGAGATATAATTGAAAAAAACGGCCACCATTCAAATTGTGTCCCGGACTCCTCAACGAGGAGGATGACCGGATAGAAGGCAAATACAAAGGGGACCACGAACTTCACCAAGCCGATGCGCATCGCGTAGACAGCCGTCATCATCGGCGGCCCGCCGGCGATTGACGCCGCCGCATAAGCCGCGATCGCCACCGGCGGTGTGATTGATGAGGCAACGCTATAATAAAGCACGAAGAGATGGGCGACCAGCAAAGGTATACCCAAGCTGGTAATAGCCGGACCCAAAATAAGGATCACGGTAAGGTAAGCGGGCAATGTCGGGACGCCCATGCTCAACATAAGCGCCGCCAGGGCGGCTATCATCAAGGTGATCACGAGACTTGTTCCGGTGGCCCCGCCAACCAGCAAAGTGAAATCATTTGGCAATCCGGTTGCAGCCAAAACGGCAACAATAATGCCGACGACTGCAACCGACATCAGCAGCTCGCTAAATTGCCGGCCACCATTCGCGAGTGCATTCAAAATTAAGATTGGTTTTTTCCTAACTTCCGGATTGAGAAAACTGAGCGGGATGAGAACTGTCAACGCAATATTGCCGGCGCCGGCCGGTGAAAATCCGGACAGCAAGGCCGACACCACGGTCACGATCGGAACGACCACCAGGATCAGATTGTAATAGTCTTGCCGGTGAACGACGAGATCCTCGTCGTTATCGGATAAATCGGCAACTGCTTCAATGCCGAGCCGCCGCGATTCAAAAACAACGCTGGCAAACAGGCTGGCATAGTAGGCCAAGGCCGGAATAAGCGCGGCAACAAGGATATGGAGGTAGGGAATTTCGGTGATATCGGCCATTACAAACGCTGCAGCGCCCATTACCGGCGGCATGATTTGCCCAGCACTTGAAGCCGTCGCTTCAACACCGCCGGCAAATGCCCGATGAAATCCTCGCCGTATAATCATTGGTATTGTGATCACCCCGGTGGCTAGCACATTGGTCACGGCGCCTCCCGACATGGTACCGAACAAGCCAGACGCAACGATTGCTGCGTGGGCCGGGCCACCACGCAGCCGGCGGGTGAAAAGGAAGGCTATTTTAATGAGCGAATGGGCACCGCCGGTGCGTTCAAGCATGGCGCCCAAAAGAACAAATGGAAAGGCGGTAAATATAAGTATAGCGGTGATGCCACCGACAATGCCCTCGCCGAGATTAAACCACAAGTCTTCAGCCGAGCTGCTCAATATATCGAATGGCGCCGTCCTAAAAATACCGGGCCAATAGGGTCCGGTGAAATAATAAAACAGTGTAACCAGACCGACGATCGCCAGCGCTGCACCCCAGACTCGCCAACAAAGTATGGTGAAGGCGGCCGATGCGAGGAGTGCTATGGCGGCGTGGGAGCCGTCAAAAATGACCATCGAACCTAACATGTCCAGCATTTCGACGGAAAAACGCCACAAGGCAAATATGATCACGGTGAGAAGCAAGAGATCAAGGGCCAAGCCAGCGCTTTTTAGGTTAGGACGGCTTTGTGCCCAGCCTACCGCAAAGGAAAACTTCAAAATAACGACGAGTGTAGCCGCTCCGAGAATCACCGGCCGGATAATCTCAGGCAAGAACGGACCCATCCTCGGAACAATCCAGTAGCTCGGATAGGAATTGATCAGTCCGACAAAGGCGACAACCAAGCTTACCAGGTAAATCGAGTTTTGGCGCCAGTCCGATTCTGCACCAGCCTGCATGTCGTTATTCATACTTTTTTAGTCCATTTGGAATTAACAATCAGGGCTGGCCCCAAAAAAAGTGCCAGCCCTGGTCATCCGATGGTTAGCCGTCAGGGAATAAGACGGGCGGGAATTTTGAAGCCGATTTCTTTATAATATTTCACAGCACCTGGGTGCAGCGGCATGTTAACGCCAGCGAGTGGATTGGCCTTGCTCAAAGTCTTCAAAACAGCGGCGCTTTTATGAATTTCATCCAAATTTTCCCACGTTGCCTTGACCATTTTGTAGACAAGATCGGTATCCAGGTTCTTACGCACCAGGATAAAGCTGTTAGCGGCGGTCGTCCGGACATTACCGCCGACCTGATTGGTGTAAATGCCGGCCGGAATGGTGGCGTTCTCATTTAACAGCTGCTCGATCATGACTTTCTGCCATTTTTCAGAGTCGGCCGCTTTGCCGGCTCCGAGCAGGACAAACTTTTTCTTGGCGCCAAATTGGTTGATGATGGCGGAGCCAACGGCCGTTGACGCCAACCAAACATCAATCTGTCCGTCGAGCATGGCCTGTACGCCCTGCGCCCAGGGAAGTCTGATAGCGTCGAAATCTTTATTCGGTGTATAACCCGTCACAACGTTAAAATAGGAACTGACTTGAGTGTAAAAACCACCTGCGGGCGGGCCCATAAAGACCCGTTTGCCTTTAATGTCAGCCAGGGTTTTGATGCCGGAATCCGCCCAAGCGATAATATGAATGGCGCTCGCCGGAAAACCGAATATTGAACTCGCTGAATTGTAGGCTTTATTGGCTTTCTTTTTCAGTTTTTTATACATGCGTTGGCCGTTTTTAAGCCACGGCGAGATCTGGGGAACGAAATGAATCATATCCAGGTCGTCCGTGCCAAATTTAAGGACCGAACGGGTTAAAGTTTGGCCGGTGTTAATTTGTAGTGAGACGCCGACTTCTCTCGGAAAAATCTTTCCCAAAACGGTCAGTAATATAGCCGGCGAACCGCCCGGGTGGGTCGCATCAACCCGCAGTATTTTGGACTGCGCATTAACGCCCGAAGCCGCCAGGCTCAAGACGAGAGCGACGATAAGACTAAGTGACAAAGTTCTAAAGTTTTTCATTTCTATTCCTCCCTGCTATGATGATCTATGACAGTACTGTCATTATACCAATTAATGCTAGCAAAATAAATCTTATGTACATTAACCTCTCAGCGAAGGGGAGCAGTTTTGCGCATTCAACAAATTTCAAATCCATCGATAAAGAATAGACAATCTTTTGCCTTTACAGCCAATTCAAAATTAGCCTTAGGCTATAACTAGGGTTAATAGCCTCTTGGCTTTATGCGGAAACCGCGCTTTTCAGTATTGCCCGGAACCCCTGAAAAGCAGGGCCGAGCGGGCTTGAGCGGCGTCTGGCGATGTCGCCTTTAAAATCCTAAAATGTGCCTTCATGCAATATTTGAGTTAATCCAAAAGCCTCAATCTCAGATCGACTGTTTTCAGCAAAGGTGGACAAATAGTCAGTGGATCGGGCAATTGTTATGGCCCCTAGGTAGTTCGTTTGCGTAACCGGCGACGGGGGCTTCATGTTCGTGAGCATCGAACTGTCCACTGCCATCCGCCATGGCATAAACACGGTCACGCTGGTGTTCAATAACGGCGGCTTCGGCAACGTGAAAAAAACCAGTCAGAGGATTACGGAGGGCGGTTGATTGGCTGGGATTTGGCCAACCCAGATTTTGTCAAATTTGCTGAATCCTTCAGCGCCACGGGGCTCCGCGCCTCTTCGCCCGAGGAACTACGGGTCGCTTTACGAAAAGCTTTTGCCGCTGATGGCCCGGTAATTATCAAGGTGCCGTTCAAGTATTTGCCCGACTGGCGCCCTTTGCAACAACGATACCGGATGCGCGGGTAGGAAATACTGGAAAGTTGAAGAGAACTTTGATGCAGGATATTAAATTAGCGCTTTCCATTATCGAGAGTAGCACTAAATTTAATGCAACATTTTTTAAGCCATAATTTCTTAACGAGGATCTCATGAAAATTACCTTTGCTAAACTAGGTTTGCCCGCGACGGGAGTTGTCGTCGTCAGCGCCAGAGCCGGAAGCAAGCTTTCCACCTCTGCAGTTAAACTCGATAAAAAGGCCTGTGGTGCGCTTAGCCGGGCTATTCGCGCCAGCAATTTCGAGGGTAAGAAGGGCCAGTCACTGAATGTCATGGCGCTGGCCGGCACCAAACTGGACGAGGTGATGATTGTCGGCCTCGGCAAAGCAAATGACGTCACTGAATTGGAAATGCAACGCCTTGGCGGGCGTATTTATGCCAGCACCAAGCAGGCTAAAAAAGGCATTGTCACTGTGGCCATTGATGCGGTCACTGATTCCAAAATGACTGCGGCCGATATCGCGACAGAAATCGCCTACGGCGCGAACCTTCGTTCATACCGGTTTGACAAATATAAGACCAAGCTGAAGCCCGTCGACAAGCCAAGTATCAAATCACTGACGCTGCAATGTTACGGATTTGCCAATGCCCGGAAAAATTATGCCAGTCTTAGGAAGGTTGCTGACGGTGTATTTTTCACCCGTGATTTGGTTTCAGAACCGGGTAATGTGCTTTATCCGGATACCTTGGCGAAGCAGGCAAAAACGCTCGAAAAACTTGGTGTCAAAGTTCAGATTCTAAGTGAAACCCAAATGAAGCGGCTCGGCATGGGGGCGTTGCTCGGTGTTGGCCAGGGTAGTGCCCGTGAATCAAAACTCGTTGTTATGCAATGGAATGGCGGCCCAAAAGGTAAAGGCAAAGCGGCTCAGCCGATGGCTTTTGTCGGTAAAGGTGTCACCTTCGATACTGGTGGTATTTCAATCAAGCCAAGGGCCGGCCTGGACGAATTGAAATGCGATATGAGCGGGTCTGGCGTGGTGATTGGCCTGATGAAGGCATTGGCGGGACGTAAAGCAAAGGTCAATGTTGTAGGTGTAATCGGTTTGGTGGAGAATATGCCGGGCGGCAATGCGCAGCGCCCCGGTGATATTGTTACCTCAATGTCCGGGCAGACCATTGAAATCTTGGATACTGATGCCGAAGGGCGGTTGGTACTGGCCGATGCCTTGTATTACACCAATCAGCGCTTCAAGCCGAAAATTATGGTCAATCTGGCGACTTTGACCGGTGCCATAATGGTGGCGCTCGCTGGTCACAATGCCGGCTTGTTTTCAAATAATGATCAATTGGCAGAGCGCCTAATCCGGGCCGGTGTCGAAGTTGATGAAACTTTATGGCGGATGCCGCTGAGCGAGGATTATGACAAAATGATCGACTCGAAAGTTGCCGATATGAAAAATCTTGCCGGGCGGCATGGTGGCAGTATCACGGCTGCGCAATTTTTACAGCGCTATGTCGGTAACACGCCCTGGGCGCATATAGACATTGCTGCGGTCGTATTGACAGAGACAGATGCGCCAACTGTGCCGGAAGGAGCTACCGCCTTTGGCGTGCGCCTGCTCGATCGGCTGGTGAAAAACCACTACGAAAACTAGCTTCACCATTCTAAATTACAATAATTTTGGTGCTGTCAGACAAATGCGAACTCGTCTCAGTGTGGCATGAATGTTGTGGTTTT
>CAJWIB010000189.1 GCA_913041095.1 uncultured Rhodospirillaceae bacterium
ACCCATGCGCCTCACCCTGGACAATGCCCACAATCGGCACCACGGAATTTCGGAACGCATCATAAAGATCAAACACAACATCGAATTTGCCGCGCATTTCGAGCGCTTCCGGCAGGTTTTTTGATTCCTCACCCATAATCGCCCGACCTTGACAAAAATCATCGCCGGTGCTTTTGAAGATGATGGAGTGCGAGTCTTGTTGCGCTTTGTTTAGCATGTTGGTCAGCTGTACTGCCATATCGTCACTGACGCGGTTGCCGTTGTCAGCATCGTTGATGGTGATTGTGGTGATATCATCAGTGCGGTCCAGCAATAACAAGTCAGACATAATTTACTTCCCAATTATTTTTATATCTTTAGCTGAGTAAATCTAAATAGAGGTAAGGGTTATTTGGCAAGAGCTAAGTGAAAATAATTTGCCGACAAATAACATTGATTGATTCTCGAATTTAACACGTTATTTTTCGCAGTAATATTAATGGAATTGTGTTTAAATAATTTCATTAAATCAAGGGCATTGCCATAAAAAAGCTGTAATAAGCGTATATAACTAAGGGGTATCAATTGAAGTCACAAACGGCATTGTTTAGCAAATTGGTCAAGGACAGCATGTGTCAGGTTCCTCTTAAGACGTTAGGGGCAACTTGCGAAGAAGCTGTTCAAGCTATGCGTGATGCAGAGTCTTCTGCTGTCGTTATCCTTAACGCTGAGAATAAGCCAGCCGGGATATTAACCGAGCAGGATGTCGCGCGCCGGATCACTTTCAATTTGGAGCGTAGTACAGCAGTTTCAGAAGTGATGACCGCGCCCGTTCAAACCATTGCCGAAACTGAGTTCCTTTTTCATGCCATCGCTGTAATGCGGCGCAATAACATTCGCCATATGCCGGTGTTTGATCAATCCGGTAGTGCCACCGGCTTATTGCGTCTGAAGGACGCTTTGTTTTCATCGGATGAGAGTTTGATGAAGCAAATAGATCTCCTGACCCAGGATGAGGACGTTGAGGGATTTAAAGAAATAAAGCAGGCGCAAGTTGATCTGGCCACCCAATTAATGGATGACAATGTGCCGGTGCCGGAAATTCTCGCTTTGCTGACCCAGATCAATAGCGATATCTACCACCGGGTCACCGATTGTACGATTATGTATATGCAGCAGTCCGGGAACGGGTCTCCACCGGTAGATTTTTCTGTCATTGTTATGGGCTCGGGTGGACGCGGTGAAAACTTCATTTTCCCGGATCAGGATAACGGCCTTATTTTGGAGGACTATCCGGATGATCGGCACAACGAAATTGATGCCTGGTTTATTCCGTTTTCAGAAAGCCTGACCAACACAATGGATAGCATCGGCTTCCCACTGTGTAATGGACATGTCATGGCGACCAATCCGCTATGGCGAAAAACGCGATCACAATGGGCCGCGCAGGTTGATCAGTGGAGTAGGCGGCGCAATACGACGGCACTAAGGCTCTGCGATATTTTGTTCGATTTCCGCTCGGTCTGGGGTGACAACGATTTCGCGGCCGAATTACGGCGCCACATCACAGATGTCTGCCGCCGCAATAAATCGTTTCTGCGTGATATGGAAGCCGAGGATCAAGACAATGGCATTGCTCTTGGTTTTTTTGATCGCTTTATCACGGTCAAGGATGATGAAGAGCACAAAGGTATGATGAATCTCAAGCAATCCGGATCGCTGCCACTGATTGAAGCAGTGCGTTTGGTATCTTTGCGGGAAGGCTATGAAGTGCTGTCAACACTGGGCCGCATTGATTGTATGCTGGAAAAGGGAAATTTAGATTTGGACGAGCATGACTATTTGTCCAGCAGCTATAATCACATCGTCGAACTTATTCTGCGCCAGCAAATTCAATCTTTTAAAGCTGGCGAAGAAGTATCTTATTACATTTATCCCGACAGCATGACGACCCGGGAGAAAAACATTTTAGTCGATTCCTTCAAAGCCATCCGGCGCTATCGGGACCGGGTACGGAGCGAA
Source organism: uncultured Rhodospirillaceae bacterium (assembly GCA_913041095.1). Taxonomy (GTDB): domain Bacteria; phylum Pseudomonadota; class Alphaproteobacteria; order Rhodospirillales; family UBA2165; genus TMED23. The sequence goes on from CAJWIB010000189.1 coordinate 2,002, forward strand.
TTTTCCGGCGATATTTTTTGACTTAAGATGCCACATTTAAAGGTCATTTCGGTGAAGGAAAAAATCCAGAACCTCAAACAGTCTGGACCCTGAATCAAGTCCAGGGTGACGAATTGGTATAAAATATTACCTCAAAACTGCTTCTGCAGTTTGCGCACAGAGACCATGGAGTTGCTGGCACGCAGCGCTTGGTCAAGCGTGGTGATGCCGCGGATTTCGAGGCGGTCCAGCATATCAATGAAGATTTTGGCTGTCGCAATTGAATCGCCAAGGGCAGTATGGCGGCCTTCAATTTCGATTTTCAGACGATTAGCAATGGCGCTCAAGGTATGTTCGGATATTTCCCGGTCGAGAAAAACTGAAAACAGCAGAGTATCCAAAACAACATGTTCGAACTTGATATTGCTTTCTTGTTCTTTGAGTTTCAAGAACTTGATATCAAAGGCGGCGTTATGGGCAACCAGAATGCTGTCACCGATGAAATCTCGAAATTCGCGTAAAACCTGATCGATCTTCGGCTGATCGCTCACCATCTCATCGGTGATGCCGTGAAAGCGGATGGATGCTTTAGGGATCGAAAATCCGGGGTTAACCAGCTTGTCGAAAACTTTGCTATCTTTGATCACGCCATCCTCAACACGCACGCCGGCAATCTGGATAATTTCATCGCCTTGTGAAGGGCGGAGGCCAGTGGTTTCGGTATCAAATACTGTGAAAGTTAGGGATTTGAGATTTCTTTTATCAAACTCTTCGAGATGATGGGGTAAATTCAGCAGATCATAATCGTAGAATTCGGGTCGGTCGGGCAGATTTTGGAGATCGTATTCGCGGGCGCTTAAGGTGCGGTTTAGACCCAGCATAACCAGCACGACCAGGGCGGCGACGGACAGGAGAACAACGATGCCGTAGGTGATGACGATACCGGCAATTTGATTTTTAGTGGCATATTCCAGTGCATATACCAGCTTCCAGCCGGCAAAACTGAGCAGGCAGAGGGCAATAAACGCCGACGCGCTGATCGATATTAGCACCAGGCGACGTGTGCTCAACTTTGTGATTTGCGGTAAGCTGTTCAAATGACTATCTATATAAATAGGTACCAGTAGTTAAAGGTCCTTGCGAGTTCAGATTATAGCCAAATTTAGCCACAACTGGGAATAAAATGTCTTTTCTCCGTACGTTTTTACAACCGGATTATGAAGAATTACCAGAGCGCACGCTGGTGGGCAATGCGGCGAATATATTGCAAATCGGCGAGTTCCAGCTGCTGCAATTGGCCTATTTTGAATGGCTTGAACAGGAAATGACAGGAAATGCCTGAAGCGACCACTTATCGCGTCTTTCAAGCCTATATGGTGAAAGGTGATGTGCCGCCCTGGGCCCATTCGCCCGCAAAGTGGTTGATGCTGACGCCGCCGGTGAAATCAATATTACTCACGAATATTTTCATCTCTACGATCAAAGCTATAAGGCCTATAATCCCGGTAATTTAGGTAAATTTGTCATTGCTTGTTCGGTGATCATTGGGTTGTTTGGCAGGAGCTTGCTACTTAGCTATTATGCCACCTTATTTCGATGATCGCGATTTCAAACTCAAAAAACCGAAAAATCCAAATAATTCTTCTGTGCTGCAGTGGCAATGCGACTAAAATAGTGTACTAAGTTTAGTGGACCGCGAGATGCTAAGGGGAATATTTGACTATGTTTGAATTTGCCGGGGAATATGAAAAGGCTGTCAATTGGGTTTTTTTAGCGATCACCGCGATCATTGCCTATAAAGGTATCACCACTAAAAATGAGGACGGTAAATCGGATTTCGTTCATTTGCTGTTTGGTTGTATCGCCGCTGTGTTCTTCTGCCTGGTGCTGTTCCAAGATGTCCTTGGCGTGGTGCAATTTTAGCTATTTCGGTGACAGTTTACCTTTTAAAGTCGCGTTGTAAAAAATACATAAAGTAAGCTGTCACCGAAATAGATACTCTAAGGCTTATACATCCGCTGTATTTTGTCCTTTTCTGGTAGCCGGAGCAGGCGTTTCTCCTGCGGCAACTGCAGCTGTTTGTGGATGTAGATGGCGCGGTCACGGACGGTCGACGGTTTAGAATTGCCATAGAGAATTTTATCGAACAGTGACGGGCCGTCGAGCACGCCTTCATCCGTCTTGAGCGCCAAAACATAATCATCGAAAGCCGCTTTATATTTACCCTGGCGGTCTTTGATAATGCCACGATTGGCATAGGCCGCTGATAAGGCGCCGACGCCCGTCGTATCATCCGGATCAAGATTTTTTTGCAAAAAATTAATCAGATATGTGAGTTCGGTATCGGCTTTTTTATGATTTTCTTGCTGCATAAATACGAGGGCGCGTCCCATCAGAGCACCTCGGTGATCAGCGTGTTCTTCCAGCGCTTTATTAAAACTCGATATGGCTTCATCGTATTTCTTGTCTCCCAGGAGAATATCGCCTTGGCGGGTATAGAAATCTCCCGGTTCACCCTGGAATAATTCCTGGAAAAATGACGATGCGGTGAAAACCACAAAAGTTGCGACTAAACAGATGATGATAAAACGTTTTAAGACTAGCGGATTCATTCCCGTCCTCGATTATTCCGAAATTTAGCTACTTAAATAAGCTAGCGGTATAGAAAAAGGAAAACACAAAACATAATAATATAGATGTCATGGCGGCGCGTTTTTTGAGCCTCTGACGTTGCTCGTCGGCAATCTCCCCTTCCTTTTTAATCGCCCGCCTTATAGCCAGTGACCAGATGAGGCCACGCACCGGAAAGAACAGGGCGAGCGCCAGGACGATGGCCCATAACCATTGAAACTCGGCAGTAAATAATTCAGCCATTTTGGTCTCGTTGAGTTGATTATTTATAGTTTAATTTAGACAAGAAAAAGGAGGAAGGGACAAGCCCTTCCCCCGATCTCAAAGGATAGAGAGTTATTCTCCAGTCTGCGGAGCGACGTCACCGATATCATCTACCAGTGCATGCACTTCGCTGTCAGGCACGGTTGACATTTCCATCTTGAAAGCAAGGAACCACATCATAGCTACACCAAGTAGCCAGAAGAGGATTTGCCAAGCCCAAATTGATGGAATACCAAAAGTCCAGCCATCGACGCCAGCATTCGGCGCACCGAATATGTCGTTGCCGATAACAGCACCAGGGCCAACACCGAAGAACAACCAAGCGATAGCGACTGCCCATGCCCATGGCACCAGACCTTTTTTCTCTGGTGACAAGGATGCATGTTCACGCAGGAAGTTGTGATACTTCATGCGATGTGAGCGAGATTCGTCATCTTGTGTCATAGCGGAAATTGGCAGGCAGAAGATAAGGTTGAAGAAAATACCCCAACCTGCGGAATGCATCGTCCACGGCCAGCGACCCCATGGCAACGCGCCGCCAAAGAGTTTTTGACCAATGGTTTCCGTCATGATCACCGCCACCAAGCCTGCTGCCAGACCCCAAGTCGCACCCTGACGGGTGATCCATGGGAACCAGGTTACGCCAGCCAAGCTCGGCCACATCTGGAAGCCAAAGGCCACCGCCAGACCACCCAGTAGCACGAGGGCGTCTCTGGAGAAGGTTGCTACCAATAATGCAGAAAACACGATGAAGGCAACACCAATCCGACCCCAAAG
>CAJWIB010000190.1 GCA_913041095.1 uncultured Rhodospirillaceae bacterium
GTGCCAACATTACAATGCGGCTTTGTCCGCTCAAATTTTTCCTTCGCCATGTCTCTATACTCCGACGTATTGGATTTATCCAAAATTAAAATTCGAATTAACCTGCGAGCCGCTCCCGAACATCTTCGGAAACCGCCTGCGGCAGTTCTGCATAATGATCAAAATGCATGGTGAATTGTGCCCGGCCCTGTGACATCGAGCGCAAAGTGTTGACATAACCAAACATGTTCGCCAAAGGCACCATGCAGGAAATAACCCGCGCATTACCGCGCTGATCCATCGAGCCAACATTGCCACGACGGGAATTCAAATCACCGATTATGTCGCCCATATATTCTTCCGGGGTGACAACTTCGACTTTCATGACCGGCTCTAACAGACAGGGTTTTGCTTCCATCACGCCTTCGCGGAAAGCCGCACGAGCAGCGATTTCAAACGCCATCACTGAGGAGTCAACATCATGGGACGCGCCATCATAAAGCTCGGCTTTAATGTCGGTCACCGGGAAGCCGGAAAGCGGTCCGGTTTCAAGCGCACTTAACAAGCCTTTTTCAACACCTGGGATGTACTCTTTCGGCACGTTACCGCCAACAACTTTGCTGGTGAATTCGTACCCTGATCCCGGCGGTAGCGGCTCAAATTTAATTTTGATGCGGGCAAACTGACCAGCACCACCCGATTGTTTTTTGTGGGTATAGTCAATGTCAGACGGCACCTTAATAGTCTCGCGATAAGCAACCTGCGGTTGACCAATATTGGCTTCAACTTTAAACTCTCGCTTCATCCGGTCGACGATGATATCTAAGTGAAGCTCGCCCATACCTTTAATAATGGTTTGACCGCTTTCTTCATCACTGGCGACCCGGAAAGACGGATCTTCTGCCGCCAAACGGCCCAGGGCTCGACCCATTTTCTCTTGGTCAGCTTTAGTTTTCGGCTCAACTGCAATTTCAATTACTGGTTCCGGGAATTCCATTCTCTCCAAGATAACCTGATCATCAAGTGAGCAAAGCGTGTCACCAGTTGTAGTGTCTTTCAAACCTGCCAACGCGATGATATCACCCGCACGCGCCTCTTTAATGTCTTCACGCGAGTTGGAGTGCATCATCAGCATACGGCCAACGCGTTCACGCTTATTTTTAACGGTATTTTGGAGGTAGGAACCGGCTTCAAGAACACCGGAGTAAATGCGGACAAAGGTCAAAGAACCAACGAAAGGATCGTTCATAATTTTAAAAGCGAGAGCTGAAAAAGCTTCATCGTCAGAATTATGACGCTCAATTTCCTCGTCACTGCCAACCCTGACGCCTTTAATCGCATCAACGTCGGTCGGACCAGGTAAGAAATCAACAACCGCATCAAGCAACGGCTGCACGCCTTTATTTTTAAAGGCTGAACCCAAAAGAACGGGTACAAAAGAGGCATTCAGCGTACCCATGCGAATACATTTTTTGAGAGTTTCTTCATCTGGCTCGGTGCCTTCGAGATAGGCTTCCACAGCGTCATCATCTTGTTCAACAGCCGTTTCAATCAGTTTTTTCCGGTATTCAGCCGCTTCTTCCTGGCGATCAGCAGAGATATCGCTGTATACAAATTCAGCACCAAGATCTTCATTTTTCCAGGTGATCGCCTGCATTTTAATTAGATCGATAACGCCGGCAAAATCGGCTTCGGCACCGACCGGCAGTTGAGTAACCAGAGGCGTTGCGCCCAAACGGTCAATAATCATGTCAACGCAGCGATAGAAATCGGCGCCGGTCCGGTCCATTTTGTTAACAAAACAGATACGCGGCACTTCATATTTGTCAGCTTGACGCCACACCGTTTCCGATTGCGGTTCAACACCAGCGACACTATCAAACACCGCTACCGCGCCATCAAGCACCCGCAAGGACCGTTCAACTTCAATAGTGAAGTCAACGTGGCCTGGAGTATCAATGATATTAATGAGATGGTCGTTCCATTCGCAGGTCGTTGCGGCAGAGGTAATCGTGATGCCGCGTTCCTGTTCCTGCTCCATCCAGTCCATGGTGGCGTTACCGTCATGAACCTCGCCAATTTTGTAGGATTTACCGGTGTAATAGAGAATGCGTTCCGTGGTGGTTGTCTTGCCAGCGTCAATATGGGCCATAATGCCGATATTGCGGTAACGTTCGAGCGAAGTATTACGTGCCATTGTCCTTCTTCTTTCTTCCGTAAACCCGGCTACCAGCGATAATGCGAGAAGGCTTTGTTAGCTTCTGCCATCTTGTGGGTGTCTTCGCGTTTCTTTACAGCAGCGCCACGGTTATTGGCAGCATCCAAAAGTTCGCCTGACAGACGTTCGACCATGGTGTTTTCCGAACGGCTACGGGAAAGATCAATAATCCAGCGCAGCGCCAAGGCCTGGGCGCGGTCATTGCGCACTTCAACCGGCACCTGATAAGTCGCGCCACCAACCCGGCGGGAGCGCACCTCAACTTGTGGTTTCACATTTGCCAAAGCTTCGTGGAACAAAGCCACCGGATCAGAACTAGCTTTCTTCTCAATGTCATCAAATGCGTCATAAACAATCCGCTCAGCGACGGATTTTTTGCCGTCGAGCATAAGACGGTTCATAAGACGCGTGATAACTAGATCACCGAATTTCGGATCGGGAAGAACCTGGCGTTTTTCTACGGCGTGACGTCGTGACATCCTGCTAAATCCTTACTATTTCGGCCGTTTGGCGCCGTATTTTGAACGGCGTTGACGACGGTCTTCGACGCCTTGAGTATCCAAGGTGCCACGAATGACGTGATAACGAACACCCGGCAAATCCTTCACCCGTCCACCGCGGATTAACACCACGCTGTGCTCTTGCAGGTTATGGCCTTCACCAGGAATATAAGAAGTAACCTCAAAACCGTTGGTCAAACGAACCCGGGCAACTTTACGTAGCGCTGAGTTCGGTTTCTTCGGCGTTGTCGTATAAACACGGGTACAAACACCACGCTTTTGCGGGCATTGTTCCATCGCCGGAACTTTATTACGTTTTATCGGCGCTTTACGCGGCTTACGAATCAATTGGTTGACTGTCGGCATAAGCCTCTTCAACTCCTTAAAAACTAGCAACAGCACATCACTAACATGACGTGCAACAAACCCGCTCAAGAGCGCTTGCCTGTTTGCTCTCAGCGGACGATTTTTAAGGCCCATAAAAATCCCAAACAACATGGGGGTATCGGGCTATATGTGTCTCAAATTCTTAGGGATAATCTGCGTCTAGGCGGAACACCTACCACCAGAAACCCCTGGGAAGACGCGGAATATAAGGAGGTTTGGCTATGGCGTCAAGCGAAGAAATGCTGTTTTATCACGCATTTTTGCATGGCAGGGATAAAATATTACTGAAATCGAGATTTTGCCTGGATTTTCGGTGTTTTGCCGGTGATCAAGTGGTAAAATAGATGAGGATAGGGCGTCATTATTAACTCTTACTACGTAACCAAGATTAACAAAATAAGAATTATCAAGAATCTTAATATTTAAGTTTTTGATAATTTACTTAGTAGCCGTTCGAATCCTATCGTCGGAACATTAATGTCATTGTTCTCAATTGAGTGCCGTTTTTTGGAGAATAGCCAATTAAAAAATTACCTAATAAATAATTTATTGTAATATAAGCAAGGAAAATATTATCACCTACGATGTCTGTGATTCATCCAAATGTATCAAGCGGGCTTGGCGGGGCGATTGATCGAATGAGCCGACGATTGCATCTGATTTGAAAGATATCCGGGAAATGTTGGATAATTTTATTAGGAAAGAACGATGTCACTCGATTACCAAACCATTATGAACTATCAATTTCCGGATATTCGCCGGACCTATACCAAAGACGATACTATATTGTACGCTCTTGGGCTCGGGCTGGGCAGCGATCCCATGGATGAGGATCAACTTTTATTCGTTTATGAAAAAAACCTTCAAGCCCTACCAACCATGCCGGTGATCCTTGGTTTCGATACAGTCCCCCTTAACGAGGTTCCCGAACTCAGCAGCATCAATTTCACTATGTTGGTGCATGGTGAAGAATACCTAACTGCCCACAATCCTTTACCAGCTGAAGGCTCCACACTGTGCCGCACCAAAATCCTCAATATCCTGGACAAGGGTGCCGACAAGGGTGCCATCATATATCGTCAAAAGGAAATCGTGAATGAGGCCGACGACACCTTGTTGGCAACCTTGATCGACAATATATTCCTGCGTGGCAATGGCGGGTTTGGCGGCGAGCCGGGACCAGTGCCGGTGCCGCCCGTACATAAGCTTCCCAAAACCGAGCCGGACGAAACTTGGGAATTACCCACCTTGCCCCAAACGGCGATGATTTACCGGCTGAGTGGGGATTACAATCCGCTGCATATCGATCCGGAATTCGCCACCGAGGCCAAGTTTGACCGCCCCATTTTGCATGGATTGTGTACCTTCGGCATGGCCGGCCAGGCGGTAATAAAGCAATTCTGCGGCTATGATCCGACCAAACTCAAGGCCTTGCAAGTGCGATTTTCGGCACCCTTTTTTCCGGGCGAAACGATTCGCTTCGAAATGTGGCGGGGTGGTTCAGAAATTTCATTACGGGCCAAGTCCGTAGAGCGCGATGTGATGGTGCTCAATAACGGCCGGGCCGAGATTAGCGGGTAATTACCGATTAACCTGTATGATCAAATAAAGGCACAAAATAATAGCTCTTATGGATTTAACCAATGTCGAACGTGTTGTCGGGCGAGTCCGCGAGGATGAGGTAGAGGCTGCTAACCTTCTGGCGCTACCTGTATTTAAGTAAAGACCTGCTTAGAAAACAGCGCGAAGTACCCGTCAATTACAATCGCACCGAGATTGATAACTCCACCAAAATAACCAGTGTGGTAAAAAAACTGGCTATGAGTCTCGGCGCCGATGTAGTTGGAATTGCCGATTATCACCCGGCGGCGATAGCCCGCACATTTGAAGAAGACGCCAAATACTATGTTGAATTCCGAGTTGTTTGGCAGGATGGCAGTATCAACTGGCTGAATTCACGTGCCAAGGTCGAACGGGATCACAACGGTCAAGATGTTCGGATGTCCGGCGGCGCCATTGATGTCACCCGGCATAAGCTCGAGGAAACGTTAAAAAATGAATTTATCTCAAACGTAAGCCACGAACTTCCCACGCCACTTACTTCCATTTATGGCTCGCTAGGACTTTTACTTGGCGATGTTTATGGCAAATTGCCAGATGACGTCAAATCCCTGATAAATGTTGCCATCGCAACAGTGATCGCCTGGAGTGCCTGATAAACGACATCCAGAACATTCAAAAGATGGAAGCTGGCAAGCTGCACTTTAATTTTCAGCGTCACGATATTGTCGAGATGGTAAGTCAGGCCATTAAAACCAACCAAGCCTAAGCAAAAAATTACAAATCCAAACTCGTTTAAAAAAAATTCCCGAAGCAAGCACTGGCTACTTTTGATGATGTCCGTTTTGCTTAAGTAATGGCAAACTTACTTTCAAACGCGGCAAAATTTTCTTTTGAAGATTCGACCGTTAATGTCGAGATTACACAAAATAGTGACCGTATTTGTGTGGCTGTTAC
>CAJWIB010000191.1 GCA_913041095.1 uncultured Rhodospirillaceae bacterium
CGGTATCATCAGAACACAATATTTTATAAGGCAGACGGCGGGTTTTGGGGGGTAGATGCTGGTCAACCGTCACGGTCATAGTGGCAATCTCAGCAATGCGCGCTTCGGCAATTTTTGGTGCATAGCGGCGATCAATGATGCCGCTCGGCAGGTGCCATAGGAGATCACTGACATGTTCACCGGCCAGTTTTTCGATGAGCTTGGCAATGCGCGGCCCGACGCCTGTCAGCTTGGTGACGGGAGAAAAAATCGAAAACAGTATTTCTGGCCGCATTTTATTTCCAGTTCTCAATAAATCGTGGCTGACAGAGCGCTTGCAAAGGTTTACACAGCTTTAGCCTTTTAACTGATTCTTTTAAGATAGTTCATTGGACTGCAAGATGGAAACTCTCCATAAACGTTTACTCTATAAAGCGACCCATCGCGGTACGCAGGAAACCGATAAGCTGATTGGCGGCTTCGCTGAACAGGAATTAGCAAATTTGTGCGAAGATTTACTACATGACTTTGATCTTTTGATGGATGCGCCGGATACCGACCTGCTGAATTGGATTCTAGGCCGTGAAGCCATTCCGGAGGCCTATGATAACGAAATTATGGGGTTAATAATTAAATTTAAAGAAAGCCTGTAACTCATTATTAAATATGAAAAAATACTGGATTATAATACTAAAATGCTGATTGGCGGTGTCCCGGAAGGTTATGAGGGTGTGGTACTAAGCCAATTGATTGAGGCAGAAAATGACGTGCTTTTTGTCGCCCGGGATGATCGCCGGATGGCGGCAGTGCAAGCTAGTCTGAGATTTTTTGCCAGCACCATCGAAGTGATCGAATTTCCAGCCTGGGATTGCCTGCCGTATGACCGGGTGTCGCCAAAAAGCGATATTGTTGCTGCCCGTATCGATGCGCTGACCAATCTGGTCGATACTAAGGGCAAACAGCCCCGAATCATTTTGACCACGGTGGCTGCTTTGTTGCAAAGAGTTCCGGCACGCCAAACCTTCGAAGGCTCTAATATGACGTGCGGCAAAGGCGAAGAAACTTCACGCGATCGCCTGCTTGAATTCTTGAAACAAAACGGTTATGGCCGCAGTGAAACAGTGATGGAGCCCGGCGAATATGCCATTCGGGGCGGTATTATTGATCTCTTTCCCCCCGGTGTTGAAGAACCATTGCGGCTCGACTTTTTTGGTAATGATCTCGATGGAATCCGCCGGTTTGAGCCATTTAGTCAGCGCACCACCGGTGAAGCCGACAGCTTTATTCTCAAGCCAGTTAATGAAATATCCATGGATGAAGAGGCGATCAGCCGGTTCCGCACGGCTTACCGAGCATTATTTGGCGCGATTCCAAGTGAAGACCCACTCTATGAAGCGATTTCTGAGGGCCATACTCAAGCGGGGATGGAACATTGGCTGCCGCTGTTCCATGACGAGCTGGAAACCTTGCTCGACTACCTGCCGGAAGCATTTATCGCCTTTGATCATCAGGCCGATGAAGCCAGCGATGCCCGTTGGGAATTGATTGGTGAGTGTTATGATGCACGTGCCGATATGAAAGCGCGGGGGCTGGCGGTTTCAGAAACCACATACAATCCGCTGCCAGTGGATCGGCTATATCTTACCGCTAAAGATTTTCAATCAACGCTAAACGGCCGGAAACAGCTTAAATTTCAGCCATTTTCCGTGCCTGAATCGGAAGGTATCAGCACCGATGCCGGCGGTAAGCTCGGCCGTGATTTTGCCGATGCCCGCGCTTTACCCGACGTCAATGTCTATGATGCGCTGCGCGAACATATTCAAGCCGAGATAAAAGCCGGGCGCACCATCATCATTGGTGCTTTTTCGGAAGGTTCCGCAGAGCGGTTGCTAGGTATTTTACTAGAGCATGAAATCCGAGCTGCGACCGACTCAAAATCGCCGGTCCGTTTAGCTGTTTTAGAACTGGAGCACGGTTTTACCGCACCTAGGCTGGCGCTCATTACCGAGCAGGATATTCTCGGCGACCGGCTGAGCTCGCCCCAACGCCGCAAAATTCGCCCGGAAAACTTTATCGCCGAAACCTCCGTCCTCAACACCGGCGATTTGGTTGTTCATGCGGAGCATGGTATTGGCCGCTATGAAGAACTGGTAACGCTGGATGTGACTGGGGTTGGCGCACCGCACGACTGTTTGCGGTTAATCTATGACGGGGGCGATAAGCTATTCCTACCGGTCGAAAATATTGAAGTGATCTCGCGTTATGGCGAAGACAGCGAGACGATCCGCTTGGACAAGCTCGGCAGCGTTGCCTGGCAGGCGCGGAAATCCCAATTGAAGCAGCGTATTCGCGATATGGCGGATCAACTCATTGCTGTTGCCGCTGCACGTGAACTCAAAAAGGGTGAGGTCTTTGAGCCCCAATCCGGTATTTACGACGAGTTCTGCTCGAGTTTTCAATACACCGAGACCGATGATCAAGATCGTGCCATTGGCGACGTTATCAAAGACCTCTCGAGCGGCCGTCCGATGGACCGTTTGATTTGTGGAGATGTCGGCTTTGGTAAAACCGAAGTTGCTTTGCGGGCTGCCTTTGTCACTGCCTTGGAAGGTAAGCAGGTGGCGATTGTTGTACCGACGACACTATTGGCGCGACAGCACCAACATATATTTGAAGAACGTTTCGCCGATTTCCCGGTGCAGGTGCGGCAATTAAGCCGTCTAGTGTCGAAAAAAGATGCCGATGCCACCAAAGCGGGACTTGAAAGTGGGCAGGTTGATATCGTTATCGGCACTCATGCGCTACTGGCAAAAAGCATCAAGTTTGACCGGTTAGGACTCCTGATCATCGATGAAGAACAGCATTTCGGCGTGGCTCATAAAGAACAGCTGAAATCGATGAAAAACAATGTGCATGTGCTGACCCTGACGGCAACACCGATCCCGCGCACGCTGCAATTGGCGCTCACCGGTGTCCGGGAACTAAGCCTAATCACCACACCGCCGGTTGACCGCCTGGCCGTCAGGACTTTTGTGCTGCCTTATGATCCGGTGGTGGTGCGGGAAGCCATTCAACGGGAGCGTTATCGTGGCGGTCAGATTTTCTATGTCTGCCCGCGCGTCGCAGATATTGGTCGGGTGGAAGAAGAATTGCTGGAGCTGGTGCCTGATCTCAGGATTGCCATGGCGCACGGCCAGATGTCTCCCGGCAAGCTCGAAGACGTCATGAGTGCTTTTTATGACGGCAAATATGATTTGTTACTGGCGACCAATATTGTCGAGTCCGGTCTCGATCTACCGTCAGTAAATACCATCATTTTGTACCGAGCCGATATGTTTGGATTGGCTCAGCTTTATCAATTACGGGGCCGGATCGGCCGCTCCAAAATTCGCGGCTATGCCTATCTCACCCTGCCGCCGAAACGTAAATTATCCGAGGTTGCGCAAAAACGCCTCGAAGTGATGCAAGCGCTGGATACCTTGGGGGCCGGCTTTACCCTGGCAAGCCACGATCTCGATATCCGCGGCGCCGGTAATTTGCTGGGCGACGAGCAATCCGGCCATATCAAAGAAGTCGGCATCGTGCTGTATCAGCAAATGCTGGAAGAGGCGGTGGCGGAAGCCAAATCCGCTGGTGATTTCGAAGATGAAATTGTCGAGCAATGGAGCCCACAGATCGACATTGGTATTCCAGTGCTGATCCCGAACGACTATGTGCCTGATCTGGGTATACGGTTGAGTCTCTACCGGCAGATTGCCGATCTAATGGACCGCGCTGAGATTGATGCCTTTGTTGCCGAAATGATTGATCGTTTTGGCTCACTGCCGGCGGAAGTTGAGAATTTGCTCGAGACCGTCGCTATCAAACGCTTATGTCTGGAAGCCGGGGTTGAAAAAGTCGATGCCGGGCCGAAAGGGGCGGTGATTACTTTCCGCAATAATGAGTTTAGCAATCTGGAAGGCTTGGTTGAATTTATTACGTCGCAAGCCGGCACCTCAAAACTTAGGCCTGATCATAAGCTGGTCTTTATGCGGAGTTGGGTTGACGCTCCGGAACGGCTCGGTGGTGTGCAATACTTGATGAAAGAGCTGGCTGATATAGCGGCTTGACCCGAGCATCTAGTTTTAACTACCAAAAAAGTTACTTCTGATTTTGCCATCTCAGCGTATTATTCAAATATATGACGATTCGCCGCGATAGGAGAAAACCATGCGTGCAAAGTTGTTCTCTATTGTTTCTGCATTTACTTTCATTACCACATCGCGCGAAACACGTTTGCCACTAACAGCGTCAGAATGGAGAGGACGAGTCATCTCAATCAAGTCATTAATCACCTGCCGGATGATCTGGCCGATGATCAAGCGGCATTCGAGAAAAATTGGGCCAAAGTTATCAATGACAAATCCCGCCGTTTAACGCCAAAGGCTCGCTAAAAAGCCTCGCAAATTGCTGATACTTGTGCCGAAGATTATAGAGTAGGTAAAACGGTCACCATGCGCGCCTGCCTTGAACAACATCACGACTATTTGGCCTCCGAAACCAATAAAAAGATTTGGCAGGCCATGAAATTGGGGGGATAAAAAAGGACAGCTATTAATTAAAATTGACCTAAGTTAAGGAAGCCCGGTATTGCTTCTTCTATACCTTGGGCTACTTTAGAATTAGTCTTAAGGTATAAAAATGAAAATTACAGATGCCCTCCGCGGCGAACACGCGGTTCTTTATGTATTGCTCGAAGATGTTCGGGAAACAATTAGCGACAGCGATAATATAGACGTTGTCAAAAAATCTATTTCAACGCTTGATCGCGCGTTGCTTTCGCATGCAGAAATCGAAAACAATATTCTCTTTCCTGCATTGGACCCGCATATCGGTCAAATGGGACCATTGGAAATGATGCGATCAGAGCATCAAGGTATTGATGAACTCCTTGAAGCTGCTCGTAGCGAACAGGATGTTGCAGTGCTAAAATCCTTGGCCAAACAGTTGGTCGATCTTGCTTACGGTCATTTCCAGAAAGAGGAGATGGCATTATTTGCGATGGCGGAACAATTCCTCAGTGAAGACGAATTGTCAGCGCTTGGCGATCAATGGGCAGCAAAGCGCAACGTCGAGGTTCAGGGGCAAAGCTGCATCAGCGCAGCCTAAAGGACTTATTTCTCAAATATTCCCGTTAGCACGGCTTTATCAATCGTCGTAAAGTGCAGATTGAAGCCGATGATGGCCGCCGACAAATCAGGCGTTACCGGCAGTTCTGCTGTATTGACGGCGTGTAAGGTAAAAATATAATGGTGTGGACCGTGGCCTTCGGGCGGACATGGGCCGCCGTAGCCGGATGCCGGAAAATCATTACGTGTTTCAATCGCGCCTGCCGGCAGGCCGTTCTTCGATGCATCAAGTGCTAATTCCCGGACATCTTTCGGTATATTGATGACGACCCAATGCCAGAAGCCGCTACCGGTTGGAGCATCCGGATCATACATGGTGAGGGCAAAGCTTTCGGTACTTTCCGGTGGATCAGTCCAGGCGAGATGGGGCGACTGGTTGCCGCCGGTGCAACCAAAGCCATATTCTTCAGCCAAAATATGATCCATGGCGAGCGTATCGCCATCG
>CAJWIB010000192.1 GCA_913041095.1 uncultured Rhodospirillaceae bacterium
TCAATGTCTTTGAGGATGCTGATTTTAAAGGGAAAATATAAAGGGGGGGGACACATGATCGATCTTTACACCTGGGATACCGACAATGGCCGGAGAGTATTCGATCGCTGATATTTTGATCTATGCCGATACCCATACACATGGCGTCGAGTGCATCGGTTTAGATGACTATACCAGCCTCAAACGGCGGCATGATGTGATTGAAGTGCTGCCAGCGGTTCAACGCGCCTGGGTACTGTTCTGATTATTATTCTGGAAATCTGATTTTGCTCGGATCACTTTTATCGCTCACCTCGGCGGCCTTTTTTGGTCTCAATTCGGCGACCATGCGCCGGGCTGTCTTGACGGGTACGGTATTGCAGGGGATGGCAATCTCGGTGCCGCTCGGCGTGCCGATCTTTGCCATTGCCGCGCTCAGTGCTGGCTCCTTAGGCTTGTTGTGGGAGTTCTCTGGCCGAGCTTATATTTTACTCGCGCTCGGCGGTATCGTGCATTTTGTCTTTGGCCGCTATTGTAATTACCGAGCGATCAAGGCTATGGGGGCAAATCTGGTCCGCCCGATTCAACAGACCAACATTATTCTGACCCTGGTTTTGGCATTGTGGCTGCTGGATGAATCACTGACGCCTTTGCGTATGCTCGGCATTGTGCTGCTTTTGATCGGGCCGTTTATCATGCTGCGTGACCGTAAAAAATTCAGCGCCAAGGTTGCCGATAACAAAGAAAGTTCTTTCGAACCCAATTATGCCGAAGGAATACTATTCGGTATCGGCTCGGCCATCGGCTTTGGCTCAAGCGCCATATTTATCCGCGCTGCCCTTGCCGGCAGCGGACCAACCGCCGGTATGGCGGGCGGGATTATCTCCTACGGCGCAGCCGCTGTTATCATGCTGATGGTGATCGGCCACCCAACGCGCCTCAAGCACGTGACTTCAATGTCGCGGGTCACCGCCAAATGGTTTACGACCTCGGCCTTCACCATCGGCATTTCGCAGATGCTGCGTTTCATGGCGCTCGCCGTGGCGCCAGTAACCGTGGTCGCACCGATCCAACAAACCACCGTGATCTTTCAAGTGTTATTCGCCTGGCTGATCAACCGGGAGCATGAAGCCTTCGGCCTCTGGGTCGTGCTAGGTATCTTGTGCTCGCTGATCGGTGCCATTGCGCTGTCGGTCAGTACCGAGTTTGTGCTGGAGACATTCGATTTGCCGCAATCGATCCGCGACATCGCCGGATGGATCTGGCCATCACAATAAATTAAGGCATCGGTGGCAGGCCGCTTTCCCTTAACGCGCGTTCATAGACCGGCAAGCCGATGGCGGTTGGCAGTTGCGAGATTTGGCCGAACAGGCCTGCGATCCAGCTCCGGTGATAATTACCATGCTGCGCCAAATGGGACAGCAACATGGCGCGGGACATCGAACCCTGTTTGCCTTCGATCATGGTGTAGTTGATGACCTCGTTCAATTCCACATTACTGAGACCAGCCGTTTAGTCTTTCAGCATCTTGTCTATGCCTTGGCGTATCTGCCACAGCTCGTCCATATCCTCGGTGATCATGGTGCGGAGCTCGGAATAGGGATGGGTGCTGCCGGTCATGTGGGCCAACCAGACTTCGTCCATGGCCAGCAAATGATTGAGGCTGGCCAGGATCGACATCAGCAGGGAAGGGCGTTCTTTAGTGACCTCTTCCGGCGGCAAATCCAGCACTGATATGTAGCAGACTTCATTAGCCCAGGCGTTTATAGTCAACCAGAGTTTGGATATAGGCTTTATCGGTCATTTGGTGTCACCCTTCAAAATATGGTTCGGGCAGGCCTTGGGCCTCAACATCGACTTTAAATACACCACCTTCGAGTGGACGTTCAATTTTTTCATCCTCGTTTAAGAATTGTCCGAGCGAGGTAATATAGAGCGTTTTCAAATCAGCTCCACCGAAGGCGCACATGGTCGGGCGCTCAAACGGCAGTTCAATGACGGTATCGACTTTGCCTGCCGGTGTATAGCGTTTGATGGTCCAGCTACGGGGTTGGGTCAGCCAGTAGCATCCGTCGGTGTCGACCGCCGCCCCATCGGGCGCACCATCGCCGTCTTTGAATTCGATAAACACCCGCCGGTTGGAGAGCGCAGCGTCATCAAGATCAAAATCATAGGCCCAGACCACGGCCATGCGGGTATCGGCGAAATACATGGTGGAATTGTCCGGGTCCCAGGCGAGGCCATTAGCGAGGATAATACCGTCCTGCTTAAGCGTCGCCTCACCATTTGTGTCTAAGCAGTAAAGCGCAGCGTTGGGTTCGTTCGTTCCCTGGTCAATCATCGAACCGGCCCAAAAACGCCCGGCCCGATCTACGCGACCATCATTGAAGCGGTTATTGGGTTTATCGGATTCGGGATCGGTGATAGCTAAAAAGTCACCACTTATCGGATCATAAAAATGAAAACCGTTTTCGGTGGCGACTACAAAGCTACCGTTTTGGCGCAGGCCAAAAGAGCCGAACCGCTCCGGCGTCTTCCAGCTTTCATTCGCTGCCGAGGAGGGATCCCAGCGGTGAAACAGGCGACCCTCAATGTCGATCCAGTAGAGGCACTGCTCTTCCATGCTCCAGGTCGGGCACTCGCCAACCTTGGAATGACTTTGCAGCAGACATTCGACTTGAGAGGCAGGGATGGTGTGCATCTAAAAAATCAATGGCTCCGGAGTTTCATCACCAGCATGGAGGAAATCGAAATCGGCACCTTCATTTGCCTGGGTGACGTGTTTGGCATAGAGCGCCGTATAGCCACGGGTCGCCGGGTAGACAGGCGGAGACCACGCGGCTTTACGCTTCGCTAATTCTTCCTCGCTGACGTCCAAATGAATTTTGCGCCCTTGGATATCGATCTCGATCTCATCGCCATCTTTTACCAAACCCAGCGGGCCGCCGACCGCCGCCTCGGGGGCGACATGCAACACGCAAGTGCCATAAGCCGTGCCACTCATGCGGCAATCCGAAATGCGGACCATATCGCGCACACCTTTCTCCAACAGTTTTTTCGGGATCGGAAGCATGCCCCATTCCGGCATGCCGGGCGCGCCAATCGGCCCGGCATTTTGCAACACCAAAACCGAGTTCTCATCAACCTCCAGATCAGGATCGTCGATGCGCAAATTCAAATCGGTGTAGTCTTTAAAGACGATGGCTTTACCAACGTGCTGATGAAATTTAGGATCAGCCGCTGTTTGTTTGATAACGCAGCCATCGGGGGCGAGATTGCCCCGCAAGATCGCTGTACCGCCTTGGTGATAGAGCGGATCATCCAGTGACTTGATGACGTCATCCAAATATACCGGTTGGTCTTTGATCGACTCGCCCAAGGTGCCGCCGGTGACGTTAATTTGCCTGAGATCGAGGTGATCTTTCATCTGGTTCATCAAGCCGCGGATGCCGCCGGCATAATAAAAGTCTTCCATCAGAAATTCACCGCTGGGTTTGATGTTGGCGAGCACCGGTGTCTTTTGCGAAATTTTATCAAAGCGCTCGAGGTCGAGTTTGATGCCGGCCCGTCCGGCAATGGCGATTAAATGGATCATCGCATTGGTCGAGCCGCCCATCGCCATATCGACGGCGGTTGCATTATCGAAGGCCGCTTCGGTCATGATATCGCGGGGTTTTAAATCCTCCCATACCATGTCAACAATTCGCCGCCCGCAAGCTGAGGCCATCAAGGCGTGCGCCGTATCAACCGCCGGGATCGAAGAGGCGCCGGGCAGAGTCATACCGAGGGCTTCCGACAGCGCCATCATGGTTGCCGCCGTGCCCATCACCATACAGGTGCCGGCCGAGCGCGACATGCCGCCGACGACATTTTCCATTTTCTCATCATCGATCAGACCTGCCCGGCGGTCCGCCCAATAGCGCAACACATCGGTGCCGCTGCCCAAAGTTTCACCTGCATAAAAACCCCGTAACATCGGACCTGCCGGCATGTAGATCGCCGGAATGTTCATCGACAATGCTGCCATCAAAAGGGCAGGGGTCGTCTTATCGCAGCCACCCATCAAAACCACGCCGTCAATCGGATGACAACGGATCAGCTCTTCGGCCTCCATGGCGAGAAAATTGCGATACAGCATGGTCGAGGGCTTGACCAATATTTCGCCCAATGACATGGCCGGCAGTTCTATGGGAAAGCCGCCCGCCTGATAGACACCGCGTTTGATCTCCTCGGCGCGGTCTTTGAAATGGGAGTGACAGGTGTTCATGTCGCTCCAGGTATTGATAATACCAATCCGGGGTTTGTTATTAATGTCATCCGGGCCGAACCCCATTTGCCGAGAGCGGGCCCTGGCACTGACGCCTCGCATGGTGTTGGGGCCATACCAGCGCTGAGAGCGGAGATCTTCGAGTTTTTTCTTCACTTTAATTTTTTGGGCCATGAGATTAATCCTTAATCGAGGGCATCTTGTTTGTAGAGATACATCAGACCGATCTGACCCTTGTCGCCATTGCCTTGGGCGCCGAGAAAACGATAAAGCTCGGTGACAGTAGATGTCACGGGCATCGGTGAGCCGGTTTGTTGGCCCATATCGCAGGTAGCATTCATATCTTTCAGCATATTGCCGGGGGCAGTCTGCCAATACTCTGCTTTAATCATGCGCTTGGCGTGATCCTGCAACACCGTCGAATCAGCCCAGCCTCCGGCCAGCGCTTCGGGAATTTTTGAAACCTGCACGCCGTAAGTATCGGCAAAAGCAAACTGCTCCGCCATAACGGCAACTTCGGCGGCGATGATCGATTGATTGACCAGCTTGGTTGCTTGACCGCAGCCGACCGGTCCCATATGGGTAAGGCGTTGGGAAATTGGCGTTACCACGGGGCGGAGCCGTTCAATATCGGCATCTCCACCGCCCGCCATTAACACCAGTGTACCGTCACGGGCGCCGAAGCGACCGCCCGAAACCGGGCAATCGACGAAATGCATACTGTTTGCGGCTTTAAGCCGCGCTGCCAAGTCGCGGGCACGCTCCGGATGGATCGATGAGCAATCAACCATCAGCATATCTGAGTTCGCACCCTCAATGAGGCCATTCTCGGCAAATATAACTTCTTCAACCGCATCGGCATCAAACACACAAGTGAAAACGATATCGACGGCTTTGGCGAGCTCTTTAGGGGAGGCTGCTAAAGTCGCACCAGCTTCGACCGCCGGGTCCATTTTTGCAGGCGTGCGGCCCCACACCGTGACGTTAGTGTTGGCACCTAAGAAATTATGCACCATCGGCATACCCATTATGCCAAGACCGATAAAACCAATTTTTAGAACAGTTTTTTCTTTTGGCATAATTCTTCCCCGCTTATTTTTAGTAGCTCTGTCTTTTTATTTGCCTAGGTATTCCTTGGCTGTCAAAGAATTATAATGGTTCAATATGAACTCGTCATTCTGACGTAGGCCAGAATCCAGGATAGCCAAAATCAGATGTTATTAAAAGGAAGGGCTGGACCCTGGGTCAAGTCCAGGGTGATGCATTTGTTGTATGAAGTGACTGTTGCCCTCATTAGCCAGGAAGGGTATCACCGTCACTATGTTTTTCTATTTGTC
>CAJWIB010000193.1 GCA_913041095.1 uncultured Rhodospirillaceae bacterium
TTTAATTTGATCTGGTAGATTCAGGAGGCGCATCATATTGGCGACATGACTGCGGCTTTTACCGAGAATTTTTGCCAGCTCTTCCTGGGTGTGAGAAAACTCATCGACCAAGCGGCGATACCCTTCGGCTTCTTCGAGGGCTGAAAGATTTTCCCGCTGCAAGTTTTCAACCAAGGCAATCTCAAGCGCCTCAACATCACTAAATTCCCGCACCAGGATCGGTACTTCATGAAGCTGCGCCAATTGAGCTGCCCGCCAGCGGCGTTCACCAGCTATAATCTCAAACCCATCAGCGTGATCCGGATGGGCGCGCACCAGAATTGGCTGGAGAATTCCAAGCTCGCGGATTGAACCGGCGAGTTCTTCGATTTCCGGATTGCTAAATAATTGGCGCGGCTGATACCGTCCAGGATAAACATTTTCGATCATTGCGGTCTGATCGCCCGCAATAGCGGTAGCCACTGTCTCGGATGCAGTCTCATCATCACCGCCACCAAGCAGTGCCGAGAGCCCTTTACCTAATTTCTTTGAGGGGTTTTTTGCCATTATACCGCCAACATTTTTTCGCGTTTGAGAACTTCACTTGCTAGATGAATATAGGCCTGCGATCCAGCGCAGGCAGTATCATACAATAGAACCGGCTTGCCATGAGAGGGTGCTTCGGAAACCCGCACATTGCGCGGTATCACAGTATCATAGACAATATCGCCAAAAAATTCACGCACGTCAGTCGCCACCGCATATGAGAGGTTGTTCCGGGAATCAAACATGGTCAGGACAATACCTTGTATTTCAAGCTCCGGGTTATAGGCTTTTTTAATGCGATCAATCGTCCGCACCAGATGACTGACGCCTTCCAAGGCAAAAAATTCACACTGTAACGGGACCAAAACCGCATCCGCGGCATTCAGTGCATTAACGGTTAGCAGCCCCAAAGCCGGTGGACAGTCAATCAAAACATAATCAAACGCTTCAAGATGCCCAACAATGCAAGTTTTCAAGCGAAATAAACGATCTTCGAATTCAATCAGTTCAATTTCGGCGCCCGACAAATCAACCTCTGAAGAAACAATCGACAATCCGGGGATGACGGTATCTAGAATAGCTTCGTCAATTGTCACTTCGCCAATGATCACTTGATAGGCGTTGACCAAACGGTCCACCCGCTCAATCCCCAAACCGGTGCTAGCATTACCTTGGGGGTCAAGATCAATCACCAAAACACGCTTGCGGGCTGCTGCTAAGGCAGTTGCCAAATTAATTGTCGTCGTCGTTTTACCGACGCCGCCTTTTTGGTTGGCAACCGCTATAATTCGGGGTTTCTGCTCGGTAGAAATATTTATTTGGCTGTTAACTTCATTATCCATCACGTGGTGATAGCTTTCCTAATTCTATAAGAACCCCCGGAAGATTCTGTAGAAGAACGTCTTTGTCGCCATCCCCATCTTTATCTAAATCTATGAGTGATGGATGAATTTGAACCTCTATATTCCACTTTTTTTGGCACAGGGTCAATTCTTGTTTGTATGTTCCACCTTTTAGAAAGAGGCATTTTCCCTCCGGCACCAAAAGTGGATAGCTCCAAGCACATAATTGATCTAGCGGCGCCAGAGCCCGGGAGGTAATATATTTAGCCGTTTTTTGCTCGGGATAGTCTTTGATACGGCCATTGAAAACCTTTGCTGGACAGGCTGTTTGGCGGATAACCTCACCCAAAAAACTGCACTTTTTCTGGTTTGATTCCATCAGAACCACGTTTTTTGCGCCCATAATGGCAAGGACCAAACCCGGAAAGCCGGCACCACTGCCCAAATCAAAGACCAAATTATCGCGATTTTCAATATAAGAAAAGAGTTGCGCAGAATCCAATATATGGCGTTGCCAAACGTCTGCCACGGTTTTGGGACCGACGAGATTTATGCTTTTTTGCCATTTATTGAGAAGGTCGACATAGATTGACAATCGATCGAGTGTTTCACGTGAAACATCGATACTATTTTTAAATCCTGCGGCGGTTAAAACATCCATCTTAGAATGGCATATATTTCACGTGAAACATCGCGCTTGAATTAAGCAGCATTGCGGGCGCGACGGCGCACAAAGCCAAGTAAAGCAGTAAGTGCAGCCGGAGTTACGCCGGATATACGCGCTGCGGCTCCGAGAGTTGTTGGCCGCACTTCTTCGAGTTTAGCGCAGATTTCATTGGACAAGCCGCCAATTGAACGAAAATCAATATCTTCCGGAATAATCAGCGATTCATCAGCACGA
Source organism: uncultured Rhodospirillaceae bacterium (assembly GCA_913041095.1). Classification (GTDB taxonomy): domain Bacteria; phylum Pseudomonadota; class Alphaproteobacteria; order Rhodospirillales; family UBA2165; genus TMED23. Next base: position 2,269 of record CAJWIB010000193.1, read on the forward strand.
AATGCACGAATATCGGTTTCCTGACGATCCATATAGCCGGAATACAGGCCTATTATTTCGATTTGTTCAGCAATATCTGGCGATAGCCCCGCCAATTCTGGCCAGATTTCAGCAACCCGCGCCATGTTCATTTCCTGATAACGCAGAATATCAAACACGTTTCGCCGCACTCCATCTTGATTTATTTTCAAACCCAGGCTGGCCAATTCGTTCGGTGTCTTATTCAAAGATTGGGCTAAGTCGACGGCGCGATTTAGTTCGGTCATCTTGTTGTTAAAGGCTGCTTCACGTTCCAGCGTCACGCAACCGATGGTCAGGCCTTTAGGCGTTAGCCGCTGATCCGCATTGTCAGCCCGCAATTGCAGGCGATATTCGGCGCGGGACGTAAACATGCGATAGGGCTCGGTGGTCCCCAAGGTAACAAGATCATCAATCAACACACCAATATAAGCATCGGCGCGATCAATCTGAATGGCTTCCGAACCGCCGGCTACCCGGGCGGCATTGATACCAGCGATCAGGCCTTGCGCTGCTGCTTCTTCGTAGCCGGTTGTGCCGTTGATCTGGCCAGCAAAATAAAGGCCTTTTACCCGGCGCGTTTCAAGATCCGGGGTTAGCTCCCGCGGATCAACAAAATCATATTCGATGGCATAGCCGGGTTGCAGCATGGTGGCGTGTTCAAGCCCGGGGATAGTTTTCAATAAATCTAGCTGCACGTCTTCCGGCAGTGACGTTGAGATCCCGTTGGGATAAACCGTATCATCTTCCAGGCCCTCCGGTTCCAGAAAAATCTGATGACGCTCGCGGTGAGCAAAGCGTACCACCTTGTCCTCAATGGACGGGCAATAACGGGGTCCGATACTGTCAATTTGGCCAGAATACAGGGGTGCACGGTCTAAATTTACTTTGATTAAATCGTGCGACGCGGTCGTGGTCTCGGTGATAAAGCAGGAAATTTGGGGCGTCGTAATCCGATCCGTCAAATAGGAAAATGGCACCGGCGGTTTGTCACCGGGCTGCTCGGTCAAACTCGCCCAATCAATGGTCTTACCGTCAAGGCGCGGCGGCGTACCGGTTTTCAGGCGGCCCAAGTGAAAGCCTAAGCGTTCTAAGGTTGTAGACAAACCAAGGGCAGGCGCCTCGTTAACCCGGCCGGCAGGTGTTTGCTCTTCGCCAACATGGATAACACCGCGTAAAAAAGTGCCGGTGGTGATAATCACCTTCGGCGCAAGAAATTCTTTACCCTCGCCGGTCCTAATACCTTTAAGCTGTCCTTGGCCATCAATTAGCAAATCCTCCACCGCAGCAGCTTTTAGGTCGAGGTTTGCTTGCGCGTCCAACAGATCAAAAATAGCTTGGCGATATAGTTTGCGGTCCGCTTGCGCCCGGGGTCCACGCACGGCCGGACCTTTACTTTGATTAAGCATGCGGAACTGAATACCGGCGTGGTCAATTGCTTTTCCCATTATGCCATCAAGGGCGTCGATCTCGCGCACCAGCTGACCTTTGGCCAAGCCGCCAATGGCTGGATTGCAAGACATTTCACCGATGGTTTCGAGCTTATGGGTCAGCAGCAGCGTTTCTGCCCCGATGCGCGCCGCAACCGCAGCCGCTTCACTGCCGGCATGACCACCACCAACAACGATAACATCATAAGATTTATGCGTAAAAGTCTTCGTCATGGCGCGAGAATGTAGGTGGGCTTGAAGACGAAGTCAATTAGAGAGAATAGCCAAATCAAAACTAATTTGTTGCCACCTTAGGCAAGTTAAATACTACACCAAAATAAAATCATTATTTTGGGATGAAAATTAAAGGGATATATATAGAGTGCCACTCCAGTACTGTTTCACGTGAAACATTGTAGCCGTTCAAAGCCTTCATTTGCCGATGCAGAATTCTTTAAAAATTTTATCCAGTATTTCTTCGACATCAACACGGCCGGTAATGCGACCCAAAGCCCGGGCGGCGTGCCGTAAATCCTCCGCTTTTAACTCAGTTTCGGTTACTTCCGGAAAACGCCTGAGATTTTGGAGACACCTTTCAAGCGCAACGCGATGGCGGGTGCGCGTAAGGGCAGGAGAGGCTGATAAATGGCAGCGTTGTTCAACTTCTTTTTTCAATTTCTCCAGTAAAATATCAAAACCATCACCTGTTTCTGCCGAAATAGCGAGATAATCAAAGTCACTGCCTTCAAGTAAATCAGACTTATTGATGACGACCAACGTATCATCATCAATAAGCTCACCTGTATGAGGGTCCTGATCCGGCCACAAGGTGCCATCGAACACCGCTAATTTAAGATCAGCTGTTTTGGCGCGTTCTCGGGCACGGCGAACACTCTCGCTTTCAATACCATCGGCCACATCCCTTAAACCGGCGGTATCAGCCAGGATCACCGGATACCCTTCCAGTTCCAAGTGCACCTCGATGACATCCAGGGTCGTGCCTGCAGTTTCTGAAACGATCGCGACATCGCGTTTGGACAAGCGATTTAGCAGGCTCGACTTGCCGGCATTGGGCGGACCAATAATCGTGATATAGAGACCGTGACGTAAAATCTCGCCCTGTCCAGAATCATCCAAATGCGCTGAAATCTCGCCAGTAAGATCGGCAATCTGTTGAGCAACTTGTTCCTGTAATCCCGGTGGCAAATCTTCATCAGAAAAATCGATCTCGGCTTCAAACAGGGCGATTGCTTTAAGCAAACGTTCACGCCAGTCATCATAGATTAGGCCTAGATCGCCCTGTAGCTGACGCTGGGCTTGGCGGCGTTGAGCAGCAGTTTCCGCATTAATGAGATCCGCTAACCCTTCGGCGGCGGTTAGGTCCAGCTTACCATTTTCAAAAGCGCGCCTGGTAAATTCGCCAGCTTCCGCCAACCTCACATCGTCAAGTTTCTCCAACGCATCGGTTATCCCGGCAATCACCGCGCGGCCACCATGAACATGCAGCTCAATAACATCTTCGCCGGTAAAGCTAGCCGGCCCGGGGAAATAAATTGCCAGGCCATGATCCAAAATATCTTTAGACTTTGTATCAAGCAGTTGCACACGGGTTGCCCGGCGTGGCTCGGGCAGTTCTTTTTTGGTGAGCCTGCGTAATGTGTCCGTTGCTGATGAGCCGGATATTCGAAACACGGCAATACCCGCTTTACCAACACCGCTGGCTAAGGCAAATATTGTTTGCTCATCTCTTAAATTATTCATAGGCCTAGATATAGGCGGATGCGCTAATTCT
>CAJWIB010000194.1 GCA_913041095.1 uncultured Rhodospirillaceae bacterium
TATCATGCTAGTTCCTATTTGTGTAGAACTCCGGTTAAGCTCTGCATTTTTCATCAACCTATTAGCCTATTATTCTGGCGTGTCTTTTTTTTGGTGCTCTGCTACATTCGTATCATGCAAGGGAGCAATACCAATCAAGATGATCTGATCTGGCAGATTGAAGCCGGGGTGGATGAGTGTATTGGCGAAACGCCGGTTGACCGGTTTGCCGAAACGGCGGCATGGCTGGAAAAACACCGAGCACAAAAAAAGCCCGAACAAAATGAAGGGCGGGAACAAAGTCAGGCTTCAAAATCTACTCAAATGTCTCCCCGATCAAGAACGCCGGAAGGCGCGGCTCAGCAACCCTTGCCAGTACCGCCCAGCGGTCAATACTCCGCTCCGAAACGCGCCATTCAATCGGCTGTTGCTGCCGCCGGAGCATCGAATTCTATTGCTGAGCTTAAGACAGCGGTTGAAAATTTCGAAGACTGTGTACTTAAAAAAACTGCTATGAACACGGTATTTGCTGATGGTAATCCTCTGGCAAAAATAATGTTCATTGGGGAAGCGCCGGGCGCGGATGAAGACCGCCAAGGCTTACCTTTTGTTGGCGCCAGTGGAAAATTGCTCGACCGCATGTTGGCGTCAATCGAGCTAGATCGCTCGAATTACTACATTACCAATATTGTTTTTTGGCGGCCGCCCGGAAACCGAAACCCAACAACCGGTGAAATAGCCGCCTGCCTGCCTTTTGTTGAGCGCCATATCGAGTTGGTTGATCCTGAAATCCTGGTATTCTTGGGCGGACCGGCGGCAAAAACATTGCTGGACCGCCAAGAAGGTATTACTAAGATGCGTGGCCAATGGTTTGACTATGCAACGCCAAAACTGCCACGACCGGCCCAAGCTATGCCATTTTATCACCCGGCTTATTTATTGCGGTCGCCGTCCCATAAACGTGAAGCCTGGCGCGATATTTTGGAAATTAAGCAAAAAATTGGCCAAGATTGAGCTGAATTCAATTGATCTATTGCCAAAAACGGCAGATTTTCATAGGTTGGCCTTAATTTGGACGAGAAATTAGGCGTGATTTTGAGCATTGATTTGTTGGTATTGTCAGCAGGTTTTTGTTCATTTTTTATATTTTACTGACTAAATACATTTGGCTTTTAAGGGTTTGAACCTGCTCGATGATTTTGAATTTTCCCACTAAAATCCTAATTGGGAGCGCCTTAGTGGCCCTGAACTTCATGCCAATGGGCATGGATAGTGTTTTTGCTGGGCCAAAACCGGCAAAAGTCGAGGCAACCAAACTCGAACCTGTTCAAGAATCCCGAACTGTCCAGCTTTTAAAAGCTGTCAATATTGCTGGCGTTTTGTCGACAACGGATATCAGCCGCTATCGGGTTATTTTCAAGCTGCAAGATAACGGTGATTGGTGGGCTGCCGATAAAATTATTAAAATTCTGGATGATCGTATTTTGATGGGCCATGTGATGGCGCAGCGCTATCTTCATCCGACTAAATATCGCTCACGCTATAAAGAACTGAAAGCTTGGCTTGATCAATACGCTGATCATCCGCAGGCGCGTCGCTTGTATAAACTAGCCTTAAAGCGGCGGCCAAAAAATTGGAAGATGCCAAAGAAACCGACGGGCTCGTTCAATATCGGTTCCGGCCATGATGGCCGCAACCTCGGTTATGAATTTTATAATCCGCGGCGGAAATTAAATCGCGCCCAGAGCCAGGAGCGCCGGAGGTTGGCACGCCGGATGCGTTACTATCTGCGTAAAGGCTGGACTAAATCTTATAAAAAACTGGTGCGCAACAAGCTGGTCAATCAACTGTTTCATCCGGTAGAGCTTGATCGCTCCAAGGCGCGCTTGGCGCAAGGGTATTATGGCGACAACCGGGATCAATGGGCCTATGACTGGGCCAATCAAGCAGTTAAGCGATCAGGTAAATATTTGCCGGAAGCCCATTGGACGGCAGCCTTAGCGGCGTGGCGGCTGAAAAATTACGATACGTCGCGTCAACATTTTGAAGCGGTATCAACTTCTGCCTACTCCTCACCTTGGCTGGTAACGGCAGGCGCATTTTGGGCTGCCCGGGCCAGCATCAGAATTCGCAAACCGGCGCTTTATAATAAGTATTTAACAGCTGCTTCCGCCTATCCGCGGACATTTTACGGTATTTTAGCGCTGCGCTTGCTGGGGCTTGAAGTCAAATATAATTGGACGCCGCCACCACTGGCCAGAGATGCGCTGTCAGAACTTTCCAAAGCGCCGGGTGGCCGGCGCGCTGTGACGTTACTACAAATTGGCGAAGATCACCTAGCGGAGCGCGAATTGCGTATGTTGTTCTCAACGGCCAAACCCGAACTGGCCCACGCGATGATGGCCATAGCGGATCGGGCGAATATGCCGTCATTGGCGATGCGGATTGGTAATATGCTGGTAGCGTCGGGATCGAGCCTGTACGATAGTACGGCCTTTCCGGCGCCGGCCTTGCCAACCAAAAATGGCGAAGTAATTGATCGCTCCTTAATTCTGGCGCTTATACGTCAGGAATCTGGTTTTAACCCCAAAGCAAAAAGCCATCGTGGCGCTCGCGGGTTACTGCAATTAATGCCGCGCACCGCAAGCTTTATTGCCAGAGACCGCACACTGCACGGCTCCAAGCGTCAGCGAGATATCCTGTTTGATCCGGAAACCAATGTTGCGCTCGGTCAAAAGTATATCGATATTTTGATGAAGGATGCGCGGATTAAAGGTGACTTGTTCCGCATGGTGGCGGCCTGGAATGGCGGTCCCGGTAATCTCAATAAATGGACCCGCAAAGTAAAACATGATAATGATGCATTGCTGTTTATCGAAAGTATCCCGTCACGTGAAACGCGGATTTTTGTTGAGCGCGTCTTGACCAATTACTGGATTTATCAAGCGCGGTTTGGCAATCCGACTCTTTCCTTAGATTTGGTGGCTGCCGGTAAATGGCCAAGCTATCAATCTGAAGGTGAATCTGAAGTGGAAGTCGCCGAAGATGGCAAAAATAACATAAGATAGAAAGTCAAAAATCATGAGCAAAGTTACAGGCGACCGGGATTTTCTGCCGGTCAATATTGCTGTCTTGACGGTCTCCGATAGCCGCACTTTAGATGATGATAAATCCGGCGATACACTGGTTGATCGCATCGAAGGTGCAGGCCATGTTGTCATTGATCGGGACATCGTCAAAGATGATGTGCCGATTATTGTAGCTCGGCTACAGGCGTGGATCGGCAAAGATGACGTTGATGTTGTGATCTCAACTGGTGGCACCGGCGTTACCGGCCGTGATGTCACACCGGAAGCATTTCAATCAGTATATGAGAAAGACATCTCGGGCTTTGGTGAACTGTTCCGCATGCTGAGCTTCGATAAAATCGGTACCTCAACCATACAGTCGCGGGCCACCGCAGGCGTTGCCAGCGGTACCTATCTATTCGCCTTGCCCGGCTCACCCGGTGCCTGCAAGGATGCCTGGGATGATATCCTGGTCCACCAGCTCGACTACCGCTTCAAACCCTGCAATTTTGTTGAACTGATGTCCCGCCTGACGGAGAAGTAGAAAAGGTACCTGGTATCTTTATTACAATGTTAACTTTTACCGCGTTTGAAGATACCATCGTAGAACGTATAGATTACAATCAGCAGCAAAATCGTGCCGATCGGGCGGTCGATCAGGATCAACCACCATTCTTTGTCCTCGAAAATCAATAGAGCGCGGCGCATGTTTTCGTCCGCCAGCGGACCCAAGATTACGGCCAGCACCATCGGCGCCAATGGAAAGCCAAAGCGATGCAGCACGTAGCCAACTATACCGGCGAAAAACATCAGATAGACATCGAAGTAATTCAAGGCGACAGCAAAGGCGCCCATTACGCAAATTGGAATGATCAGCGGCATCAACAGCGTGCGGGGCAGGCTGAACAGTTTGACACAAGGCTTTATCAGCGCGGTCGCCATGCCGTGCATCAGAAAATTGGCGATGATCAGGCCGATATAAATAAAGAAAATTATGCCGGGATTTTCGGTCTGAATGGTTGGGCCGACAACGACGTTTTTCATCTCGAGTGCCGCCAAGATCGCTGCCGCTGCCGCATTACCGGGAATACCCAAGGTTAGGGTCGGCAGCATTGAGCCGCCGATATTGGCGTTATTGGCAACTTCGGCGCAGACGATGGCTTCGTAGGAGCCTTTGCCCCATTTTTGGCGCTCTTCATCACTGGCCCGGCGGCGACCATTATCATATGACAAGAACGAAGCAACATTGGCCCCGGCACCCGGAATAGCGCCAATGATGGTGCCGATAATACCGGAGCGGAGCGAGGCCTTGGTATAACCCAGCATCATTTTCATGGGTGGAATGATGCGGCCAACTTCGCTGGGGATACCGGGTGGACTTTTTTGCGGCAGGACTTTCAATATTTCAGTCAGGCCAAACAAGCCGATCAGCAGGGGAATATAGCTGATACCGTCCTCCAACACGCACACGCCAAAAATAAAGTGCGGAATACCGTGGATAGCGTCGAGGCCAACAAAGGAGATCAACAAACCAACCCAGCCGGAAATCCAGCCTTTGAACGGCATATCACCGGCTGACATTTAACCGCAAATGGCGATCCCCCACATCGACAGCAGAAACATCTCCCAGGAACGGAACTGCAACGCCAAAAACAAAATGGCAGGAATAAAAGCGATCAGGAGAACAATGCCGATCCAGTTGCCCATAAAGGAGCCGACAATGGCCGTGCCGAGTGCCAGACCGCCTTCGCTTTTTTGGCGAGCTGGTGACCTTCCATCATGGTCGGCACGACATCGGGTGTGCCCGGAATGTTTATCAGTACCGCTGAGATCGCGCCGCCAAAAACACTGCCGGTATAGACGCCGAGCATAAACATAATAGCGACGTGCTGCGTCATGCCGGTCGACAAACCAATTAATAAGGCCATTGCCATGGTTGTTGAAAGACCTGGCATGGCGCCCCAGAGAATACCCAAGGTCACGCCAAGCAGACAGACCCAGATCATCCAAGGTTGAAAAGCGATAGCGAATTGAGCGAGAATTTCTTCCATGACTAACTTCTCACCCTGAACCCGGCAGGAGAATCTGAAATCCGTCACGGAAAACGACAGCGAGGAAAACGACAATACCAATGGCGACTAAAAAACAATTGAGTAGCGTTGAGCGCCAAAAAAATCGCAGGATAAAAAAGATCACTGGAATTGAGATTAATTCGAAGCCGAAAAAACGAAAGGTATAAAAACTGGTTGTAAAGCGCAGATCCATATCCATCAGCCCTAAGACCATGACATAGATAAAAACGACCAGCATCAGCATGAGAGTGCGGCGCGATTCTGGTTCAGTGAGATAATCTAAAATTGTATTTGTGCCTGTGGATTCAAGCATCGGCTCCCAGCCATAGCGCCGTTTGGTTTTTACCAAAAGACCGATGGCCATCAGAATGAGGCAGACACCGGTGA
>CAJWIB010000195.1 GCA_913041095.1 uncultured Rhodospirillaceae bacterium
CACCATTTTGCCTTTACCCGGCACCATGACTGCTTCAATGGTAAGGATTTCACCACCAACTTCAGTCCAGGCTAGCCCGGTAGTTACACCGACAATGTCTTCTTCCTCAACCTCGCCATAACGGAATTTTTTAATGCCGGCATATTTGCCAAGATTGCGCTGCGTCACCGCAATTTTTTCAAAGTTATTCATCAAAATTTCTTTAGTCGCTTTGCGCGTCAGATTGGCAAGTTCCCGTTCGAGATTACGGACGCCAGCCTCACGCGTGTAATAGCGTATAAGGTCGCGCAAAGCGGTTCCCGAAATCGACCATTCATCAGCTTTTAATCCATGCGCTTTCATCTGCTTTTCGATCAAATGACGGCGGGCAATTTCCACCTTTTCATCTTCGGTGTAGCCTTCGATGCGGATAATCTCCATACGATCCATGAGCGGATTGGGAATCCGTAAGGTATTGGCTGTGGTAACAAACATGACGTCCGACAAATCATAATCGACTTCCAGATAGTGATCCTGGAAGGTGTCGTTTTGCTCGGGATCAAGCACTTCAAGCAGGGCCGAAGCCGGATCACCACGCCAATCCTGGCCCATTTTGTCAATCTCATCGAGCAAGAATAGCGGGTTTGAGCTTTTGGCTTTTTTCATACCCTGGAGAATTTTACCAGGCATTGAGCCGATATAGGTCCGGCGATGCCCACGAATTTCAGACTCGTCACGCACGCCACCCAGGCTCATACGGACAAAATTACGCCCCGTCGCGTTACCAATCGAAATACCGAGCGAAGTTTTGCCAACACCAGGAGGACCAACAAGGCACAAAATGGGTCCTTTGATCTTTTTTGTACGCTGTTGAACCGCCAGATACTCCAATATCCGTTCTTTTACTTTCTCCAGACCATAATGATCCGCATTGAGTATTTCTTCGGCTTTCTTAATATCTTTATTAACCCGGCTGCGTTTTTTCCACGGGATACTCAGCATCCAATCGAGATAATTTCGGACAACCGTGGCCTCGGCTGACATCGAACTCATATTACGAAGCTTCTTTAATTCTGCTTGAGCTTTTTCTTTGGCTTCTTTGCTCAACTTGGTTTTTTTGATTTTATCTTCCAGCTCGGCATTTTCATCCTTGCCTTCATCGGTCTCGCCAAGTTCTTTCTGAATGGCTTTCAACTGCTCATTCAAATAGTACTCGCGCTGGGTTTTCTCCATCTGGCGTTTGACCCGGCTGCGGATTTTTTTCTCGACTTTAAGGACGCCTATTTCGCCTTCCATAAAGGAGATTACCTTCTCCATCCGGGCAGCAATAGATTCAATCTCAAGCAGCTCTTGCTTCTCGGAAATTTTCAGTGCGAGATGTGAGGCAACCGTATCGGAAAGTTTGCCATAATCTTCAATTTGATTAACAGAAATAAGAGCTTCTGGCGGTATTTTCTTATTTAGTTTCATGTATTGTTCAAACTGAGTGACGACCGAGCGAGACAAAGCCTCAAGCTCTACATCATCACCTAAATCATCGGAAATCACTTCGGCATGGGCTTCAAAGAATTCTTCATTGCCGAGGAAACGTTCGATCTTGGCGCGCTGCCCACCTTCAACTAATACTTTAACCGTTCCATCTGGTAATTTGAGCAATTGAAGTACCGTGGAAACCGTACCTATGTCGTAAATATCATCAGGTGAAGGATCGTCATCGGCAGCATTTTTCTGGGCGACAAGCAGGATTTGTTTGTCATCTTTCATGACATCTTCAAGGGCGCGAACGGATTTATCGCGGCCAACAAAAAGCGGCACGATCATATGTGGAAAAACGACAATATCGCGTAATGGTAAGACAGGAAATATTTCACCCGAGTCAGATTCCAATTTTATTCTCCTATTTTGCCGCCAGAACGATTAAATGCGGCAATATTAATAACCGTACCATTTCGATTTATAATCTTCTAAGTGAAAATCAAGACTTGAAATTCAAAAGATATGTACTAGCCCCCTATTTTGGCCAATTTTTGCTCGATTTTTACCTGATTATTGCGTTATGCGCTGTTATCGAGGTCATCTTGCTGGCGATCGGCATAGATATAGAGCGGACGCACTCCCTCTTCGGCAACGTCACGGTTGATCACCACTTCTTCAACGCCTTCCAAATCAGGCAGCTCATACATCGTATCAAGCAAGATATCTTCCATGATCGAACGCAAACCACGCGCGCCAGTTTTACGATCCACCGCTTTTTTAGCGACCGAATCCAACGCCGCATTAAGGAAGTTCAATTTAACTTCTTCCATATCAAAAAGCCGTTGGTATTGCTTAACCAGCGCATTTTTAGGCTCCGTCAGAATTTGCACGAGCGCTTCTTTATCTAGTTCTTCAAGGGTAGCCAAAACCGGTAAGCGACCAACAAATTCCGGAATAAGACCAAATTTAAGCAAATCCTCAGGCTCTAAATCCCTAAGAATTTCACCTGTTTGACGATCGTCAGGACTGCTGACATCGGCACCAAAACCAATTGAGGAAGCTTGTCCGCGCGCTGAAATAATTTTATCAAGCCCGGTAAATGCCCCACCACATACGAATAATATATCGGTCGTATCAACTTGCAGGAACTCCTGTTGCGGGTGTTTGCGTCCGCCTTGCGGCGGCACACTGGCAACGGTACCTTCCATAATTTTTAGCAGCGCCTGTTGGACACCTTCGCCCGAAACATCGCGGGTAATTGATGGGTTATCTGATTTGCGCGAAATCTTATCGACTTCATCAATATAGACAATGCCGCGTTGAGCGCGCTCGACATTATAGTCAGCCGCTTGCAACAATTTGAGGATGATGTTTTCAACATCTTCACCGACATAACCGGCTTCGGTCAAGGTCGTTGCGTCAGCCATCGTGAAAGGCACTTCAAGGATCCGCGCCAAAGTCTGCGCTAGCAACGTTTTGCCGCAACCGGTCGGGCCGACTAAAAGAATGTTGGATTTGGCAAGCTCGACGTCGTTCTCTTTGGTGCTGCTGCCTAAACGTTTGTAGTGATTGTGAACCGCGACCGACAGGACACGTTTAGCAAAGGCTTGGCCGATCACATAATCGTCCAGCACATCGCAAATTTCTTTGGGTGCTGGAACGCCATCACCGGATTTAACGATGTGAGTTTTATTTTCCTCACGAATGATATCCATACACAGCTCAACGCATTCATCACAGATGAATACGGTCGGACCAGCTATCAGTTTGCGTACCTCATGCTGCGACTTGCCACAAAACGAGCAATAGAGAGTGTTTTTAGAATCACTGCCGGTGGACTTGTTCATAGGCCCTCCAAATTAGTCCATCGAAATTTTATTAAAGTTAAAACCACGCCGAACTATAGTTTATTAAAAAACGGAGCTAGGCAAGGCCGCTAGCGAACTAAGCGTGCATATAGAGGCATCCATGTGCTTAGCTTTCATCTCTGTTTTTGTCATTGCCGGCTTCGCCATTTGTTACTTCATCATCTTTATCAACGGCAGGGCGTTGCTCGACGACTTGATCAATAATGCCGAATTTCTGCGCATCTTCTGGCGTCATATAAGTGTCCCGTTCGAGCGCCCCCTCAATAACTGACAGTTTCTGGCCGGTATGATTGACATAGATTTCATTCAACCGAGCCCGCAACGCAAGAATTTCCCGGGCCTGAATTTCAATGTCGGTGGCCTGACCTTGAGCACCGCCGGAAGGCTGGTGGATCATGATTCTTGAGTTTGGAAGAGCGAATCGCTTTCCTTTATCACCGGCCGCCAGCAATAATGATCCCATAGACGCTGCCTGTCCGATACATACTGTGGAAATGGCTGGATGGATATATTGCATAGTATCGTAGATCGCGAGACCTGACGTCACGATCCCACCTGGCGAATTAATATACATGGCGATATCTTTTTTGGGATTTTCCGATTCAAGAAAAAGCAGTTGCGCGCAAACAAGGCTGGCAACCTGATCTTCGACCGTGCCGGTGATAAAAATAATCCGCTCTTTCAGCAGACGCGAATAAATATCAAAGGCCCGTTCACCACGATTGGTGGTCTCAACCACCATGGGTACTAAGGAATTATTATAGACTTCTATCGGATCACTCATCTTATCCTACTATCTGAGTTTTCTAATCTGCTTTTTTAACTGCCTGCGTGAGTTAAATCATCCCCTCAAGCAAGCACTATCTCATAATTTTCTTAATTATTTGTCATCACTTTTTTTAGCTGCAGCTTTCTTTTTCCCTGCGGCTTTTTTCTTAGCTGGCGCTTTCTTCTTAGGCTCAGCGGGTTCCGGTTCTGCCATTAATTCTTCAATGGTGGTCGACTTTTCGCTTACGTCAGCTAATTCAAGAATATAATCAACCACTTTGTCTTCAAGCAATGGCGATTGGATCGCCTGCATGGCTTCCGGATTGTTTTTGTAATAGTCAAAAACTTCTTTTTCCTTACCTTGATTTTGTTGCGCTTCCTGCATAATCGCCCGGTTAATTTCTTCCGGCGTCACCATGATTTCGTTAACCCGGCCAATCTCAGCCAACAACAGGCCAAGCCGCACGCGGCGGGTAGAAATCTCTCGGTATTCTTTCTTTAGTTCATCATCAGATTTATCTTTATCATCTTCGTCGATATGCTCCGGATGATTTTTGCGCTGATGTTCGAACTGGTGCCACACCGCCTCAAATTCAGTATCGATCATTCCGTCAGGTAGGTCAAAATCATGCTTTTCATCCAACACATCCAACAAATCGCGTTTTACCCGCATACGGGTATATTGGCTAAGTTCAGCTTCTTGATTTTCCCGCAGTTTTGCTTTGAGATCTTCAAGGCTCTCGGCACCCATTTTTTTAGCGAAATCATCATCAAGGGTCGCCGGAATTGTTTCACGCAGTTCTTTAATTTTGACGGCAAAAACAGCGTCTTTACCAGCAAGCTCTTCTGTGTACTGCTTAGGGAATGTGATATTTACGTCGAACTCATCGCCAACATCTTTGCCAATAATCTGCTCCTCAAAACCCGGAATAAAAGAGCTGGAACCGATTTCAAGACCATAATCTTCAGCTTTACCACCGATAAAATTTTCACCATCAACGCTGCCTGTGAAATCAATAACAGCAACATCACCTGAGGTAATTTTGCGGGCTTTCTCAACGGGTTTAGAATCTTTCTGGCCGTCCGCCATCTGACCTATCATCTCATCGACCTGCTTTTCGTCAGCCGGCACTTTCATCCGCTTGAGTTTTAGCTTGCTGAAATCCGTAAGCTCAATATCAGGGAAAACTTCCAATTCAATAGAATATTCGAGATCCTCACCTTCATCAAATTTATCGATTTCGATCTTTGGCTGAGCAACCGGACGAAGATCATTGTCCGTGATGGTTTTTTGTGAACTTTCACCGACTGTCGCCTCCAATATTTCGCCCATTATGGCCTGGCCGTGCTGTTTTCTCAGCAAATTGACCGGCACTTT
>CAJWIB010000196.1 GCA_913041095.1 uncultured Rhodospirillaceae bacterium
CGCGCCTGAATTATTATTTTCACAGACGAATAAAACGGGCAGGGACCAGAGCGAGGCGAGATTCATCGCTTCGAACACCACCCCTTCCTCCATCGCGCCATCGCCAAAAAAAACGACACAAATATTGCCCTCACCGGCTTGTTTCAAAGTAAAGCCGGCACCTGAAGCCAAGCCGACCGCACCGCCGACTAAACCGGAGGTCGAGAGAAAGCCAACATCCCGAACCGTCAGATGAAGCGTGCCGCCGCGGCCTTTATTGTAACCATCGACGCGGCCAAGAATTTCAGCGACCATGCGTCCTGGATCGCCGCCGCGTGCCAATAAATGCCCATGATTGCGCCAGGTTGTCAGCAACAGGTCAGTCTCTGTTAAAGATTCAACAACGGTCGCGCCGGTCGCTTCCTCACCAATATAGAGATGGTAGTGGCCAAAATTATGATCACCGGCGAGATCAATCAGCATTTCCTCAAACCGGCGGATCAGCAGCATGCGGTCAAGAATGGCCGAATTTTGATCTGGTGTAAGGTTATCTGTCATTTTCCCATCTCCATTTAACCCAAACCACCATACATCTCGGTCACCTTGGCGACCACTTGTTCGGCATTTGGCACGGTCATGGTTTCCAGCGCAGGGCTAAAAGGTACCGGCACATCAGGTGCCGCGAGCCGCATAACCGGTGCGTCAAGATAATCGAAAGCAAGCTCGCCAATAGTAGCCGCAATTTCGCTGGTAATGCCAAATGATTGGTAGCCGCCATCCAGCACTAAGGCCCGACCGGTCTTCTGAACCGAGGCGACAATAGTTTCGACATCGAGCGGCGCTAGGGTGCGAAGATCAACCACTTCGGCGCTAACATTTTTGACTTGAAGGTGCTCGGCAGCCGCCAGTGCTGTATGTACCGATCTGGTAACCGCGTAGATCGAAACGTCGGCACCTTCGCGTTTTACTTCAGCTGATCCCAGTGGGATGACATGCTCATCTTCCGGCACCTGCTCTTTCAAATTATACGTCATGCGGTCTTCCATGAAGATGACCGGATTGTTGTCCCTGACAGCTGCTTTAAATAATCCCTTTGCATCACTGGCTGAGCTTGGCATGACGACTTTTAATCCCGGAATATGGGCCAGCCAGCCATGCAGGCTTTGCGAATGCTGGGGTCCAAGATTACCACCAACGCCAATACCAGTTCGCAAAACCAGCGGCACATTAAAGCCTCCTGCCGACATGTAATGAACTTTGGCCGCCTGGTTGACTAATTGATCCATCACCAGTGTGAGAAAATCACCAAACATTACTTCGATGATTGGCCGTGAGCCTGCCATCGCTGCCCCAACGGCAAGCCCGAAGATGGCGGATTCTGAGATTGGCGTATCTATGACGCGATCTGCACCGAAAGTTTTAAATAATCCTTTGGTTTGTTTAAACACGCCACCCGCCGTACCGACATCTTCACCGATCAAGATGACATTTTGATCGCTTTCCATTTCTTCGAACATCGCCTCAAGTACGGCGTCTTTGAGCGTGAGGTTTCGATCCGTTTGTTGAGAGTCAGGCGGCATAGATATGCCTCGTTAAATCATCGGCGTCCGGCTCTGGCATCTTTTTGGCCTGATTGGCAGCGACAATAACCGTCGCTTTAATTTCGGCATCAAGCTCGTCAAGTGCTGCTTGTTTGATCTTTTTCTCGGCGACCAACATTTCGGACAATTTTGGAATTGGATCGCGGGACAACCACAGCTCGCGTTCTTCATCGTCTTTATATTCTTGTTTATCACCGACATGATGGCCAGAATACCGGTAGGTATCGAAAATTAGGAAACTCGGCCCGTCACCGTTGCGTGCTCGGGTGACGGCTTTCGACACTGTTTCATGAACCGCTAAGACATCCATGCCGTCGGTTTTTTCAGACGGGATATCAAATGCTTCACCGCGCTTGGCATAGGGCCGGCCGGCAGTGACATCATCGATCTCGGTAAACTCGCCATAGCCGTTATTTTCGCAGATGAACACTACCGGCAGGGACCACAGCGCTGCCATGTTGAGAGATTCAAACAAGATACCTTGATTAAGAACGCCGTCACCAAAAAAGCTAACAGCCACCTGACCAGTGCCCCGAAGCTTTGCTAATAGCGCTGCCCCGGTGGCCAAGGGCACGGAACCGCCGACAATACCATTGGTGCCCAAATTAAAGGTTGCCGGATCATATATATGCATTGAGCCACCCCGGCCCATGCCGTAGCCAGAACGCCGCCCGATAATCTCGGCGAACAAACGGTCAAGCTCGCTTCCTTTGGCGATGCAATGACCGTGGCCACGATGGTGACTGGCAATATAGTCGTCTGAGTTTAATGCCGTGCAGGTGCCAACAGCGACCGCTTCTTGTCCGGAATAAAGATGCACCAGTCCGGGTGCCAAACCGGCATTGTGCATTTTGCGCACTTCTTCCTCGAAGGCGCGTATCGTTACCATGCCCCGATAGAGCTCGAGCAGTTTGTCTTTGGTCAGCACATTAGCCTCCACTCTAAGCAGCGCGCAGTTTACTGGTCTCGTCTTCGTTAATCGTCTGCGTTTTTGGATCGATGTCAACTTTATAAATTTCCCGGGCAGCCTTGATGCTGACCAGCTCATTAATGACATCTTCCAGCACCATCTCAGGATCCCGCTCGGTCGGATCACCAACCCCACCGCCGCCGGAGGATTGCTTGATGATAATATCGCCTTCTTTAACTTCGACCATGCGATGCGGTTTAACTCTGATCCTTTCATCGCCACGATCGATATAAGTCCGGCAGACTGGCGATGGGTTGCCGCCTTGGGCGCCGAAGCCTTGGACCACATCACCATCGGAGCTGCCAGTTGCCATTTGACCGTCGCTGCCTTCATTAACCGCTTCCCAATGGATGCCTGGGCCACCGCGCCAGCGTCCTTCACCGGTAAAATCCTCAACCATTTCGTATTTGAGAATCCGCCACGGCAAACGCGCTTCCATTTCTTCCATGTCGCCCCGGTTAATCGCACCCATGGCAGTCAGTGAGGTTACACCCTGATAACCATCATAGCCCCAGACCGCACCGGCACTGCCGTCGTAATCAAACGAAGTTCGCACATAGCGCTCGTTGGTGCGGGGATCAACGCCGAAAGTATAATCACCCCGGTGTTTGCCCCAAGCCGCAATCGACCGGTCCGGTCTTGCCTTGGAAAGCGCATCCAGCACCGCTTCCATAATTTGATTACCCATGTTGACCGGCGAAGCACCAACCGTTGCCGGATATTCGCAGTTTACCACCGAACCCAACGGCGCCTTGATATCGATTGCCCGCATGGTCCCGGCATTATGATAATCGGACAGTGCAGGATCAAAGGTCATAATAGCTGCGCCACTGGCACAGCCATAAGTCGCCGCATAGACGCAATTGACAAATCCGGTGCGCTGTTTGTCGGAATCCTCAAAATCGATAGTCATTTGATCACCATCGATAGTGACTTTGACTCTGATCCAGACATGTTCATCCAAAGTGGTGCCGTCGTCATCGGTGGCGGCTTCGGCGGTGTACTCACCATCCGGAATTTTAGCGATCTCTGCCCGTACAGCTCGTTCAGTGCGGTCGAACATTTCTTCGACGCAAGCCAGCACCGTATCACGGCCAAAAGTGTCCAACAGATCGGTCACCCGTTCTTCGCATACTTTGGTCGAGGCGATCATGGCGTAGTTGTCAATCTTGACGCCTTCGGCAAAGCGCACATTGTTCCAAATCAGTTCGAAAATTTCGGTTTGCTCGACGCCGGCCTTAACCACGCGGGTTGGTGGGATGCAAATCCCTTCGGCGTGAATGTCATGGCCGTTCGGGAAATAACCGCCTGGAAATGAGCCGCCGGTATCCTGTTGATGGGCCCGGGTCATGGTAAAGAACAGCAGTTCGCCCTCATAAAAAATCGGTCGGAAAAATGCCCAATCTGGCAGATGGTTGGCGTGGCCGCCATGATAGGGATCGTTCGATAAAAAGACATCTCCCGGGGCCATATCATCCGGATATTTTGCCACCAAATCCCTCACCGGGAATTCACCACCGAGGAATTGAACCGGCAGTCCTACGGGTACGGCGATGGTGGAGCCATCGGCGCCCCAGAGCCCGCAGGACACATCATGCAACTGACTGATCAGCATGTTCTGACAGGTTCGGTCGATGATATAGCGCATCTCTTTGGTCGCCGTTTGCATCGAATGCCAAATCGTCGAGATTGTCGTCGAATCAAGTTTTAATTTTCTCATGAGCTTTCTCCTTTCCGGGCCAGCACGTAGTTCTTATTGGCATTCACCAGGCAGTCATAGTTTTCCGGAACAACTACGGTTGTCGTCGTTTCCTCAATGATCGCCGGCCCAGGTATTTCATTGTCAGCGGTAAGTTTGCTGCCATCATAGACCTGAACATCAATAAATTCGTCACCAAAATAACATTGCCGGATCAGTTTTTTAGCCGCCCCTGCATTAGGCCCACCACTTGGAATTTCTGGTAATTTGAAAGGCGCGTTGGGTGTTGTCGCCTTAACCCGGAGAGTCAGCAATTCAACGCCTTTCCACGGCATCTGAAAGGTGAAAAGCTCAAAATGCTTGGTGCCAAAGCCCTCGGCAGCATTGCTTAAGCTCTCGCCGGTGAATTCGCCATCCTCGACATCAACTTCAACTTCATGGAATTGGCCAATATAGCGCATATCGATGGTGCGGCGAAATTTGACGAGATTTTTATCGATGCTAATATTTCCGAACGCGACCAAAGCTTCTTCTTCCATTTCCTGATAAAGCGCTGCGATTTCACCTGGTTCAGCGGCATCAACCCGGCGTACATGTGAGCGGGCATAGTCCTCGCCGATATCCATCGCGTACATGCCGAAGGCACTATAAAGCGATGCTACAGAAGGGATAACCACCGATGGAATATTCAAACGGTCAGCGATAAAGCCGGCATGAACCGGCCCGCCACCGCCGCCGCCAATCATGGTTGCCTGACGGACATCGTAGCCCCGTTTGGTCGAAACCTTGATGATCTCATCCGCCATCGACATATTGGCGAGGGAGAAAATTGAGTGGGCGGCTTCAATTACGTCCATTTCCAATGGTTTGGCGACTTTTTCAATCGCGTTTTTTGAGCGTTCTACATCGAGGCTCATGTCTCCACCTAAAAAGAAGTCAGGGGATAACATACCCAAAACCAGATCGGCATCGGTAACCGTTGGTTCTTCGCCCTTGCCGAAGCAAGCCGGGCCTGGATCGGCTCCGGCGCTTTCCGGACCGACCCTGAGAAGCCCAAGCGAATCGATGGTTGCAATACTGCCGCCGCCGGTGCCGACACTTTCAATATCAACCATCCGGATAGCAACCCGCTGATCAGCTACCCAGCTTTCGCTGGTCGTCGGAATTTCACCACCGCGCACCAAGCCGACATCAAAACTGGTA
>CAJWIB010000197.1 GCA_913041095.1 uncultured Rhodospirillaceae bacterium
TGAATTATTACGTCAAACACAACCAGCGCCATGGCGGCGACAAAATCGTCCGTGATGCAACGCCGAGGGTCGTTCTGGTGCCGGGGCTAGGGCTCTTTGGTGTTGGCCGGAGTATGCACGAAGCCGGCATTGCTGCCGATCTTGCCGAAACCAATATTGTGGTCATCACCGCAGCCGAGGCCATTGGTCGCTACCGCTCAGCGAGCGAACGCGACATATTCGATATTGAGTATTGGTCGCTGGAAGCTGCCAAGCTCGATGCTGCCCAGCTGCTACCTTTGCAAGGACAGGTCGCCCTGGTCACCGGTGGCGGTTCAGGAATCGGGGCGGCAACAGCTCAGGCTTTTGCCGATCAGGGAGCATCGGTGGTGGTGGTTGATCTGAATACTAATGCGGTAGCTAAAATCGCTGATGATATTGGTGGTTTAGGTCTGGTTTGCGATGTTACCAATCCAAAAGACGTTCGCCGCGCTTTTGACCAAGCCTGCAAATCCTTCGGCGGGGTTGATATTGTGGTGTCGAACGCCGGTGCGGCATGGCAGGGCGAGATCGGTACGGTCGATGAGGCTGTTATCCGTAAAAGTTTTGAGCTCAACTTTTTTGCTCACCAATCGATTGCCCAAAATGCGATCCGCGTTATGCGGGCGCAGGGGCTCGGTGGGCGGCTGCTGTTTAATACCTCCAAACAAGCCGTCAATCCGGGCGTTAATTTCGGCCCCTACGGTTTGCCCAAGGCAACGACATTGTTTTTGATGCGGCAATACGCAGTCGACCACGGTAAGGACGGCATTACCTCAAACGCCGTTAACGCCGACCGTATCCGTTCCGGCTTGCTGACCGATGACATGATAGCGGCGCGTTCCAGGGCGCGTGCTTTGTCCGCAGACGATTATATGAGCGGTAATCTTTTAGGCGAAGAAGTCACCGCCGAAGACGTTGCCAAAGCTTTTGTGGATCTGGCGCTCTCACCCAAAACCACGGCGGCCGTCATCACTGTTGACGGCGGCAATATTGCCGCTGCGCTCAGATAGATTTTTTAGATCTAATTAAGGGGGCGTTCGTTCAAAAAAATTTGAACCATAGAGATCACAGAGAATTTGAATAATCAAACAAGTGGGAAGTCGCTAAAAATTCCAAAAGCAGACGCCACCGTTTGAAAATATAGAATATTTTTTACGGTGTTTCTGCTTCGTCAAAACCCATCTGTGCGAGGATGCGGGTGATGGTGACGTCATCAAGCTCACGAATGTGCTTGGCCATGAGGTTCGCCAGCAGCGTTGCTTTCGGGTCGAGGCCCGACGTATCAACCGGCACCCGAGGATGAGATAGTTCAGCGAGCTCTTTCAGTTCATCTACTTCATCCCATATGAGCTCGAAATACATCGCGATCTGCATGACAAAGCCTGGACCCGGGCAGCCACGATTGCCATGCTCAAGCGCCGATAGATAAGCGGATGAAACATGAAGGTCTTCCGCCATTTGCTTGAGCTGAATATTTTTTGCCGCTCTGAGTTCCCGTACCCGTTTGCCGAATGGCGTCATGATTTATCTCCGGCCCTCTGCCGTTTCAACAAGACATAGAGCGCGCCGGTACCGCCGTCAGCTTGGGTAGCGTGATTGAAAGACAGAATGCGGCTGCGATTGGGTTCTTTATTGAGCCAGCGCGGCACCATTTCCCGCAGCACACCGATTTGGCGCTCATATGATGTGGCATCCAACCGCATCCCCTTGCCGGTGATTACCAAGACGCAGCGTTTACCCGCATCCGCCGCACTGGCAATAAAGCCATTGAGTGCCCGGTGGGCTTCATCCTGCCGGTGACCATGGAGATCAAGCCGAGCTTCTATTTGCATTTGGCCGCGTTTGAGCCGTTGGGCTGAGCGTTTATCAAGGCCCGGTGTATCACCATGACTGAGGATTGGTTGATCGGAACTTTTAGCTGGCGGCGCGCCCCTTATATGCGCATTAGAGGAGCGTTTGATCGCGATTTTTTCCTTAGGTGGCTGCTGGTCGTGATTTTTCTTGATCTCGCGGTTCGGTAATGGCTCTACATCTTTGAAAGCAGCGGCCAAAAGATCAGCATCATCAATTTCTTTTTTCTTTTTTGCCATACTCTTACGCCTCATCGACGATAATAATATGAAGGTGGCGGGGATCGTGAATGTTGTGTAGGATTTTTTGTTTGATGTCGCCGTTACGGGACGACCCGATGACCCAATTAACGACACGGGGCAGATCGGCATCTTCTTGTAGCTTAATGGCGGCAAAGCCGATGCTGAGTTTTATTAAATCTACAAGACAGGGTATGAAAAGGCCGATTTTCGAACCAAAATTAGAGGTTGTATCCGTCATCTGACCAAAATGCCGATTAACTGAAATAAAGTAAAGTCTTAGCGTCTAACGGAACGCGGTAAAAGTATATAAAGTTGGCCCGATTGTTTCATCCTACCGGCGGCGGCCCGCGCCCGCTCACCTGCACCCCAGAAAAAATCACCCCGCACCGGGCCGGTAATAGCTCCGCCAGTATCCTGGGCAATCATCAAGCGCCGGATCGGCCGGTTGGTCAGCGGATCACTGGTATCAAGCCATAGCGGCGCGCCCAGGGGCAGATATTTGCTATCAACAGCGAGGCTGCGGCCTGATGTTAGTGCCACGCCTTGGGCACCAATTGGTCCTGCCAGACCCTTCAGCTCGCGAAAAAAGACGTAGGACTTGTTTTTGTTCATCAGTGCTGCCGCCCGGCTGGGGTTACGCTCAAGCCAGGCCCGGATGGTTTGCAGCGATATATTTTCCTTTGAAATTGCGCCAGATTTCACCAAATCCCGGCCAATGGCGAAATAAGGCTGTCCGTTGCGCCCGGCATAGCCAACCCGGACGACTTCACCACTATCCAGCACCACCCGACCCGAACCTTGAATATGGAGAAAAAAGGCATCAATCGCATTATCGACCCAAAGCAATTCCAGGCCTTGGCCTTTAAGTGCGCCCCGGGTGATACTGGCACGATTGGCATAAGGTATCAGGCGCCCATTTTTCACTCTTCCCGCTACTTCACGGCCTTTCCAGTCATTCCTAAATTGCCCAAGATTAGCTGATACCAGATCAGGCGGACGGCGATAAAGCGCGACGTAATATTTTTTTGAAGGTTGCCAGGAGCCCCTAAGCTCTGGTTCGTAATAACCGGTAATCAGGCCATCAGAACGCCCATTATCGGTTAAGCGATGGGCTTCAAACCAGCTTTCAAAAAAGCGCCGGGCATTATCAGAAGAAATTTCACTACCAAACTCGGTTGCCGCCCGGCAAACTTGCTGCCAATTACCGATCCGGCCAGCAAAACCATCTTTGCCGAGCTGCCGATTGGCCGGTTGACTGGAAATCTTGCCGCAGGAGCGCAAAAAGGCAGCGAAGCTTTGAGCGTGATTATCCAGTTGCCAGTCCGTTATATGCGCATAGTTAACCGGAATTAAACCGAGAGAAAGCCCAGCCGGTTTAACCGCTTTCCTTAGCGCGCTAAACTGGCTGCAGCCAGCCAGCACAAAGAATATTAATAGAATGAAATTTCTAGCGGACGGTAACGACATTCAGCCGTTAATCGAGGCTACGGGTTGCAACCAACTGCCAGTTTGGATCACGCGATTTAGTGTCTCGGGCAAAGGTCCAAATATCAGTGACTTCGGAAATGTGATCGGCATCGCCATCGACGACTTCACCTTCAGCATCACGGGTAACATTAACTTGCTCTGAAATAATCTTAACCGTGACGTTAGCCTGGCTACCTTCCATATAGGCCTCCAGCATTTCGGTATTAACAATCCGTACTAAAGAATTTTCGAGTGTTTGATTTTCAGCTTCACGAGCGCGAATAGCTTGCAGGAAATTATTGTAAACCTCGTTGCTGAGCAGGGCATTCAGCAAATCAGTATCACCTTCAGCAAAAGTCTGAATAATCATTTCAAAAGCAGTACGCGCACCAACAAGAAATTCCTTGCTATCAAAATCAGTAGACGCGGCCTTAATTTGCGCCAAACCAATATCAAGCGGCGTTTCCGGTTTTTTTTCTGTTTCCGGTTCTTTTTCAACAGTTTCTATCGGCCCATGATCCGGCAACGAAATAATATTATCACCGGTTTCGTTATTTTGGTCGGAGGCGAAGGGGTCGTGCTGATTGCGCTGCAGCGGATCGCCTGAATCCTTATGGCGGCCTAATACGGAACGCAAACGTAATATCAAAAACGCTGCAATCATCGCGAATAAAATAATATCTATAAATTGAAAACCTTCGCCCATTCTCTTTTCTCTATAGAAATTCTATGCAACTACAAAAAATCCACTCTTTTAACCCTAAGGGTAAAATATGCTTCCTAATCTAGCCTTTTGACTTGCTTTGGTCCATTCACTGCTTAGTTAAAGACTATTGCAACTACTTTACATTAACATCTGTTAGGTTAGATAGGCTGTTTAAGGGCAAAGTACAAGTTACCAAGGCGTATTTTAAACTAAAATCTCTGAGTAGAGCTAAAGAATTTTTTTAATGGGTTATATAATATTTTTCCTTTTTATAGGCGTCCCAATCATCGAAATTACCGTATTTATTGCCGTTGGTGATCATATTGGCCTATGGCCTACATTGGCGGCCATATTTTTAACCGCAGCTATCGGCACCTGGATGTTACGTACCCAAGGCCTTGGGATCCTGTCCCGCGCCCAGGAACATTTGAACCAGAGGCGATTCCCAATGGCTGAAGTCTTTGATGGACTTTGTCTTTTGGTCGCAGGTGCATTCTTGTTAACACCGGGATTTGTCACCGATGGAGTGGGGTTTCTCTTATTTTTTCCACCTTTCCGCGCCTTGATAAAACAAGCTGTCGGCGCAGTCTTGGTTGCACGAGGCGGCATACATGTTTATACGAGCGAAAATGGCACAGATTATCCTATTGGTCCGGGAATGAATGGCTCGGTAGACAACACAGTAATTGATGGTGAATATGAAGAAGTTCACACTGAAGAACATGATAATGATAGCAAACGTATTGAATAAAGGAATTTATTAAATGGCAGATGAAGACAACGAAAACCCAGTCCCGGGGGAACACTTTACGCCTGAGCCGGAAGAAGGCAACGGTGACGGCGGTGGAAATGGCGCTGATGGTGGTGCCATGGAGCAGCCGGCGTTGGTCATAAACGGGCAATATATTAAAGATTTTTCTTTCGAAGCGCCAAATACACCGGAAGTTTTTAATCATCTGCAAAACGAAATGCCGAACATTCAAGTTGATATCGACGTGCAAGGTGAGGGCAAAGGCGACAATTTATTTGAAGTTGTGCTCAAAGTCCGCGTTGAAGCTAAAGTTAAAGAAAATCTCGCTTATATTTGTGAGCTATCCTATGCCGGCTTTTTCAGCATCAATGTCCCGCCGGAACATCTCGGCCC
>CAJWIB010000198.1 GCA_913041095.1 uncultured Rhodospirillaceae bacterium
GTCGGTGGACCTTTTTTTGTCATATACATCATTGCTCATCCAGATGAACCTAGCGTGCAGCGGGCCAATATTATAATTGCGGCCGGTTTGCAGATTTTACTTATTGTGGTCACGCTGGCCGCAACCGGTGCCGTCAGTTGGGATGTCTTTCTATTGGGACTAATCCTCGCACCAGCACAATTTTTGAGCGGTTTGATCGGGGTGAGGATTTTCGCCCTGGCCCCACAGGAAATGTATAAAAAGTTTACCCTGATCGCCATTGTGATACTCGGCGCATCAGTGGTAATCTTTTAAATTTATTCCGGATCAAAGAAAGCCAGCGTTCTGATCTCAATGCTTTCTTGCGGTGGCACACCCTCAGCCGTCATCGGATCGTCAAAAGACGGGTGGGCTAGGTTCTCCGCCCATACGTCTTTTAGCAATCGGCAATTTTATTTGAATTGCCAAAAACCCTAGAATGAGACGGACCTTCAACATCGCGGAGAGATTGCCGACTGGCTGAAGGCGCTTCCTCTAGATTTTGGTGGCTCGTTACTATCAATAATTACATTTTAATACCATAAAATACATATTCATATCGTAGAAAAATATTTAATCTCATTAAAGCCTGTAATTAATTACATAATTTTTTTGTTGAAATTTGTTACCTTTAGTTCAATAATCTTTAAGGATTTGCTAAAATATAAAATTGTATAATTTAAACCGAGGCTCGCAGGGGGTGCTCATGAATTTAAATATGCATTCACCGACCTCCTCGAAGTCTAATATTTAGACGGCTCAGGTCATTTTAACTGGAGCAATCAAGCCACCGGTCCACGCTTTGTTGAAAACTCGCTACCACTGAGGTAATTCAATGTTCTTCACCAATCCCTTCGCCGAACTTTCGGCATCCATATCACCTATCGTTATGCAAACCTATATCGCCATCATGGTCCTAATGGTCGCAGGCGGCACGCTGTTCGACATGGTTCACAAGAAGAGCGCTACATACTTTTTTAACAATTGGCGTAATTTAAAAGGCAAAGCCACGCGGCAGATCGGTGGCGGTGAAATGATTTCTCTGGCTGTCAAAACCGCTGTTGTCGAGGGCATGACATCCGGTGAATTTTGTAATGTGCAGCGTAGAATTGCCCACCTGCTGACAATGTACGGTTTCATTGCCTACGTCGTTGCAACTGCAATCATGGTTTTCGCCTACCCAACGCCCGCCACTCTAACGCCTGCCATCCTGCCAGTATTGTGGTATATCGGAGCCTTGTTGGTTTGCCTTGGCGGCTACTGGTTCTGGTTTTTTATCCGGGTCGATGTCGCGGCGGAAGGTAATTCACCGTTCCGCCTGATACGCGCTGACCTATTCATTGTCTCGCTTTTGGTGAGCACGACATTTGGCCTGGTGTGGGCATATACGCAGTCGACGGGTAACGTTACTTGGACCAATATTTTCCTGGCGCTGTATCTGCTTTCGACGACAGTACTCTTCGTGTCGGTTCCGTGGTCCAAGTTCTCTCATATGTTCTACAAGCCTGCTGCCGCCTTCCAGAAAAAGGTAGAAGCAGCGGACGGTTCGAGTAATTTGCCTGCTCCTGCCGACCAAGCTGAAACTTTAGGCAGCGTCGGCCGACTGCCTCAAAATTATTAATTAGCCATCATTGTTATTCGATACAGGAGATAACTTAATATCATGCCTACATTTGTTTATATGACACGTTGCGACGGTTGTGGACATTGCGTAGATATCTGTCCGTCCGATATCATGCACATCGATAAGACCTATCGCCGTGCCTACAACATTGAGCCCAACATGTGCTGGGAATGCTACTCCTGTGTGAAGATATGTCCTCAGAATGCAATTGATTGCCGCGGTTACGCTGACTTTGCCCCCTTGGGACACAGTGTCCGGGCACTCCGGGAAGAAGAGAAGGGGACTATTTCGTGGAAGCTCAAGTTCCGGGATGGCCGCCAGAAGGATTTTGTTTCTCCGATCAGAACGACGCCTTGGGGATCAATCAAGTCGCCATCTGATTACGAAGTACCCAACCCAGATGCTATTAAGGCCCAGGAACTGGCCCACGAACCGGAGGCACTTAACGTCGATAAACTACCGGCGTTGACTCCCGATCAGCTTAAGCAGGGAATGGTCTAATGGGAAAATCAACAGGTAAGAAAACGGTTTTCGTAAATTCTGATATCCTCGTTATCGGCGGTGGTATGGCTGGCTGCGGCGCGACGTATGAATCCAGGTATTGGGGACGTGACAAAAAGATTGTCGTCGTCGAGAAGGCTAATATCGAACGCAGCGGAGCGGTCGCGCAAGGGCTCTATGCGATCAACTGCTACATGGGCATGCAGTGGGATGAGAATCAGCCTGAAGACCATGTACGCTACGCTCGCAACGACCTCATGGGGTTGGTACGTGAGGATTTGGGTTACGATATCGCCCGGCATGTTGACTCTTCGGTACACAAATTTGAGGAGTGGGGCCTGCCGATGATGCGGGACCCGGAAACTGGGCGCTACATGCGCGAGGGCAAGTGGCAGATCATGATCCACGGCGAAAGCTACAAGCCGATTGTCGCTGAGGCTGCCCGCAAGGCCGCCACCGAAGTCTATAACCGCATCATGGTGACTCACTTGTTGACGGACAAAACGAATTCCAACCGGATTGCCGGGGCCGTCGGATTTAACGTTCGTACCGGGGAATTTTACGTCTTCCGAGCAAAAGCCGTCATCATCGGCGCTGGTGGTGCATCGCACATCTTCAAACCCCGTGCGGTCGGCGAGGGCATGGGGAGGACGTGGTATGCCCCATGGAGTAGCGGCTCGGCTTATGCGTTGCCGATTCAGGTTGGCGCCAAAATGACGCAAATGGAAAATCGTATTGTCCTAACCCGATTTAAGGACGGCTATGGTCCCGTCGGTGCTTACTTCCTCCATCTTAAAACTTACACTGAAAACGCCTATGGAGAAGAATACGAATCTACTTGGTATGATCACACTAAGGAATTGGTTGGCGAATATGTCGATCATCTACCGGTGCCGACTTGTCTCCGGAATCACGCCTTTCTTGAGGAGATGAAGGCGGGCAGAGGCCCTATCCGCATGGTAACGAAGGAGGCTTTCCAGGATCCGCACAAAGAGACCGTCGGTTGGGAGAACTTTCTCGGCATGACGATTGGCCAAGCGATCGTCTGGGCATCGCAGAACATCGATCCTAAATATATCAATCCAGAACTGACCATATCCGAGCCATATGTTATGGGTTCCCACGCCACCTGCTCTGGTGCGTGGGCGAGTGGGCCGGAAGACTACGCGCCTTCTGAGTACCAATGGGGTTACAACCGGATGATGACGGTCGACGGGCTTTTTGGCGCCGGCGATACCATCGGCGGTTCCGCCCACAAATTCTCTTCAGGTTCTTTTACCGAAGGCCGGATTGCTGGGAAAGCGGCTGTGCAATATGTTGACGACCTCAGTAATAACCATCCTGAGGTCAGTGAGAACGAGTATGAAAATCTTAGAAAGGTTATCTTCCAGCCAATGGAGAATTATAAAGTCGGCCGCAACGAGATCGTCGCCGGAACCGTTTCACCGAGCTATCTTTTGCCTATTCATGGACTTCAACGTCTCGAAAAGATCATGGACGAATACGTTGGCGGTATCAGCTCCCATTATACGACCAACGAACCATTGCTTACTCGTGGGCTGGAATTGCTGGGTATGCTGAAGGAAGACATGAACCATATCGGGGCCGAAGACCTTCACCAGCTTCAGCGGACGTGGGAACTTAATCATCGGGTTTTGGCTTCAGAGTCTGTAGCACACCATACGATGTACAGGACTGAAACTCGGTGGCCGGGATATTACTATCGGGGTGATCATCCGAAGCTGGATGATGACGATTGGCATTGCTTCACTCTCTCCCGCTATGACCGGGAATCCGGGGAATGGGAAATGGAAAAGGCCCCAGTGTATCACATTATCGATTAAACGGAGTCTACCAAAGAAACTTTTGATGCAATGATCATAGTCTGGAACCGTGCACGATTATGGCTTGACTAATAGTCAGTTCAGATTTTCATAATACTTTCTCAAAACCGCCACGACTTCCGGACGGCTGAATTTAGCGGAAATATTCTCACCGTTTGTCAGCATTTCCCGTTGGCGTGTGCCAGAAATATTTATTCTGAATTCTTCATCGTGAGGACAAGTTTTGTCGGTCGCCATGCCATCACATTTCTCACAAAAGAAGGTGATGCCGATTTTCAGCGACTGTGTCACCAGAGCGCCATCCCACAAGGTGTCGAAAATATCGTGTGCATCAAAGGGCCCGTAGAAATCACCGACGCCGGCATGGTCGCGTCCGACCAGAAGATGGGAACATCCAAAATTTTGCCGGATCAGAGCGTGAAAGAGAGCCTCTCTAGGTCCCGCATAACGCATCTCGATCGGGTAACCGGCCTGGATGGCTATGTTATCGGCAAAATAATTTTCGATCATTGTATTGATTGCTTCGACCCGCACAGATGCAGGTATATCGCCGGGTTTCAATTTGCCCAAGACCTGATGGATGAATACGCCATCGGTAACATCAATGGCAATTTTTGCCATATACTCGTGGCTGCGATGCATAGGATTACGAGTTTGGAATGCCGCGACCTTTGACCAGCCCATGTCCTCAAACATTTTCCGGCTTTCGTTGGGCCGGATATACAAATCGCTAAATTCTTGAGGGAACCAACCCTCTTCAATAACTTTTACCGAGCCCCCGAGATTGACCGGCGGCTGTGCCATCACCTTGGCGACTCCCGGGTGGCTTTCATCGGTCGTGCCAAAAACCTTCTCACATTGCAAAGCAGGATCCGGTGAATATTTGTCTTCGACTGTCAATACACCCATGATCTGTTGGGTTTCCCCGTCCAGCAGAGCGACGTCTTCGCCAATTTCAATTTGATCGGCTAAAGCTTGCCTGGCCGAAACCGTTATTGGGACTGGCCAAAATAAGCCGTCGGCCAATTTCATGTCTTCGCAAACGCCACGCCAATCTGCTTCACCCATAAATCCGTTGAGAGGGGTGTAGGCGCCCATTGACAGCAGCAGTAAGTCGCAGACTTCGCAGCTGGTCATCGGAATTTTCTTCAATGCTTCCGCCCGGTTTAGCTCTTGGATTCGAACTTTCTCCGGTAACAACAAAGGTTTTAAAGCGTTGGCGCCGTGTGGTGGAACTAGACTGGTCATATTCGCTGAAGCTCCGTACTATTATTGTTAATTAAGGAAAGTAGGAAATATACTAAGCGCGCTATACTTACAACAATTGTACGGTTTTACCCAGTTTATCCGGATCTTCTCTTCCGCTGAATACTGTTTGC
>CAJWIB010000199.1 GCA_913041095.1 uncultured Rhodospirillaceae bacterium
GTGCTCACCTGGTTCGGATGCACCTTGCAATGAACCGCAATCTCCTGGATCGTCTTGTCGCCGAGAAGCGCATCAAGCGCCACCTGGGCTTTGAAAGCAGCCGTGAAACGGCGGCGTTTCGTCATCTTCATATTCCTCCTCACAGGGCGGAATACCCTTAATCTACTGTCCGAATTCCTGGGACCAGCTCATTAACGCGGTTTACTAAAGTTTATTAACGCACTAACATTCGTGTCGTTAAACTTGTTTAACGGAGAGGTTCTGAAACAATTGGTTTTCTTTGTTTACACGCCATAATGGCTTTTTTCAGAGGCTTTGTGGTCTAACCAATAGCTTGTAAAATCAGCGTGTTGCTAAAGCTTTGCTCTAGCAACAAGAACTAATGATACTCAAAACAGGAGGAGGTTTATTGTGCGTACAATACAAAAATTAGCTGCATCGGTAGCTGTTTCCTTGGCGTTTATTAGCAGCCCTGCGGCAGCGTTGGATGTCAAGGTTGAGGCCTTTGCAACAGGGCTCGGGGCTCCTATCGACCTCAAGGAAGCACCCGATGGTACCGGGCGAATTTTCATCATGGAACAGACAGGCGCGATTGTCGTGGTTAATGCCGACGGTACGATGAGGCCGAAACCATTTCTCGACCTGAGAGCCAAGATTGTCAAACAATATGTTCGCTTTGATGAGCGGGGCACGCTGGGGTTTGCGTTCCATCCCGACTATAAGACTAATGGCAAATTTTATGTCTATTCGAGTCGGGAGATTGTTCGCGAGAAAGAAAGCTTGGTCCACGAGATTTTCGGGAATCACACCACCTACGTTTCCGAGTTCAAAGTCTCCGACAACCCCAATGTTGCTGATGCTGGTTCCGAACGTGTGCTGATGATGATCGAACAGCCGCAGTTCAATCACAACGGCGGTGCGTTGGAATTTGGGCCAGACGGCAAACTTTACATAAGCCTTGGCGATGGCGGATTTGCTGATGACTGGGGTTGGGGTCATAATAAAAAAATAGGCAACGCACAGGACTTGAGCAACCTTTTAGGTAAGATCTTGCGGATCGACGTCGATTCAAAGTCTGATGGTCTTGAGTACGGGATTCCAGCGGACAATCCTTTTGTTAATCAGAAGGGTGCTCGGGGCGAGATCTTCGCATATGGTTTTCGGAATCCCTGGCGGATGACCTTCGACACCGGCGGCAAGCACGAGCTTTTCGTGGCCGACGTTCAACAGAACAGTTACGAGGAAGTGGACATCGTTACCAGTGGTGGCAACTACGGCTGGCGCGTATTGGAAGGAAATCAATGCTTCGATTACCTCAACCCGAATGACCACCCGAAGTTCTGTAATGCCGACCACAAAATGATTGCCCCAATCATCGAGTACAATCACTGCGTTAAATTCAAGGGTAAGAATTGCTATGGTATAAACGTGATTGGTGGTTCCGTCTATCGCGGCAGCCACAAGTCCTGGCAGGGTAAATATTTCTTTGGCGACTGGAGCATGACCTTCGGCGGCAAGAGTGGCAGGCTTTATGCTGCGACCAAAAGCGGTGGCAAGTGGGGCTTTGAGCGGGCTAACGTGACCAATCATGATTTCAAAACCCATGTACTGGCCGTTTTGCAAGACCTTAAAGGCAATATTTATGCCTTGACGTCGGATTCCATGGGGCCATTCGGCTCTCGCGATACAGTGTATAAGATCGTACCGTAAGCCTAAATTAGCCGGTTAGATTCCTGGTCGTCGAAAGGCGGCCAGGTTTCTGCCGTTTTGCAGAACGATATCCTCTGTTTGTATTGTTTAATTTCAATTCGGAAAGACTAATTTCTCAAATAGAAAAGACGAATAATGACGAAGGTACTCCAGTTCATTAATTTTGCTCTGACGTTAGGTCCCCGTCTCCAGCCTGCCACTTTCTGTCTAAGACAGCGCAAGTCGTCCACTTTCTTGCCAGGTATGGCACTGGTGCTTTTTGTCTTTAGCATTGCTGGGGGTGCCGGAAGCGCTAACGCTTCGCCTGAGGCCAAAGCGCTCTTACAGGAAAAAGCGTGTGGCGGCTGCCACTTCATTCCCGGTGTTGAAGACGCCTACGGCGATGCCGGGCCGTCCCTGAAGGGTATGAAAACGCGAAAACGCCTGCTTGGGGGGAGGCTGAAAAACACCCCGGAAAACATGAAGGCATGGCTAAAGGATCCTGCTTCTGTAAAACCGGGCACTTTGATGCCAAATCTAGGCATTACCAACGAGGACGCCGATATCTTGATCGAATATTTCAAAAAAATCTGAGCCCCCAAGCTAGCGCTCAAATGCTACAAGCCCTCCTTCGTCTACAAGCGTGCTACCGGGGGGCTCCAGAAAACGCCGCATGGGATGACGTCTATGATCGCGACGAACGCATTGCTGTCGTTGCCGATGTCATGCACCGCAAGTTTTCTCCGGGATTCAGAATTGAATTCAGTCGGCCTATCGCTTGTTTTAAGGGCAATGGCTGCAGGCAAACAGTAAGAGGATAAGCCTAGGGTTATCCGGCTGTCGCAACTTAAGTGATTTTTCACTGCGCGGCTCGGTTTTATTGGTCAATGTTGCCCTTTGGGCGGCCCACGACAAATGACAAAGTAATAGGGAACCTGACGGAATGCGTAAGACGGTCGTATTAAATGTTGTCGGATTATCGCCATCCATGGTGGGCGAGCATACGCCAAACCTCAAGCGGCTCGCTGATCAGGGAGGTATGCGGCCGTTGCATACGGTGACCCCCGCCGTAACCTGCGCATCACAAGTAACCTATCTTACCGGCGCAATGCCCAGCGAACACGGTATCGTTGGCAACGGCTGGTTTTTCAAGGACCTCTCGGAAATCTGGTTCTGGCGGCAATCCAATAAGCTGATCAAGGGTGACTGGGTCTGGGAGACAGCGAAGGCGCGCGACAAGACATTTACCTGCGCCAATATGTTCTGGTGGTACAATATGTATCTCAGTGCCGATATTGGCGTAACGCCACGCCCTATGTATCCGGCGGACGGTCGCAAATTGCCAGATTGTTACGCCAAACCGGAAAGCCTGCGGGTTGAGCTGACAAAAAAACTTGGATTTTTTCCACTTTTTCGTTTCTGGGGACCAGCTACCGATATTTCTTCCAGCCAGTGGATTAGTGATGCCACGGTTCATGTCATGGAAACGCGGGACCCCACCCTGACCTTGGCCTATTTTCCTCATCTTGACTACAATATGCAGCGCCTTGGCCCCAATCATCCTGATATCGTGACGGATTTACTCGAAGTTGACGGCGTCTGCGGTCAGGTGATCGAACGGGCCCAGGCGGACGGTGCCCGGATCATCGTGCTGTCGGAATATGGCATCACGCCGGTTGACAGGCCCATTCATTTGAACCGGGTGTTGCGCGAGGCTGGTCTAATCCAGGTCCGTGAAGAAGAACATGGCCGCGAAATCCTCGATCCAGGCGCCAGTGGAGCCTTTGCGGTGGCCGATCACCAGATCGCTCATATCTATGTCAATGACAGCAGCCGTGAGGAAGAAATCAAAGCCCTAGTCGAAGCCCAACCAGGCGTCGAAAAAGTATTGGACGCGACCAACAAAGCCGAATATGGGCTGGATCATGATCGGGCCGGTGATCTAATTGCCATTTCAAATGCCGACAGCTGGTTTACATATTATTATTGGCTGGACGATACCAAATGCCCGGATTTTGCCCGCACGGTCGAAATCCATCGCAAGCCCGGCTATGACCCGGTTGAGCTGTTTATGGACCCGGCCATCAAATTTCCAAAAGTTGCCGTTATCTGGCGTCTGATCAAGAAAATCCTTGGCTTTCGCACCTTGATGGACGTCATTCCACTGGATGCGGCGCTGGTAAAGGGCTCGCATGGACGACCCTCGGACAACGACCGTGACGGCGCGGTTTTTATTACGTCTGAACCCGAATTCGCTGAAGACGGTCCGTTGGCACCGGTCGCCGTCAAGGACATGATCCTGCGCCACCTATTTGACCGGGACGCGTGAGGCGGCAAATGATGGACAAAATACCACATTCATAGCTAAGCTGGTGACCGGGAACGCACATCAGAGATATTGGGGGAGACCAGAGCTTAATGGTTGAGGCACGAGATATGGGCGATCTTGAAACGCAACTGCAGACAAACACTGATGTGTACATGCAGCAGTTTTCCGTGCCGTTCACCTATCCGGTTTATTTTACCCAGCATATGTTCGCCGCTGACAACGAGATTTTTGTCCAGGCGCTGAGCCGTCTGGAAACCAATCGCCTGCACCGCCTTGTTGTCTTTATCGATGAAGGTGTGGCCCACGCCCTACCGGCGCTGGCTGATGATATTACGTCCTATGCCCTGGCCAATGCGGCAACGATGAGCCTGGTGACAGCGCCGGAAATCCTGGCGGGCGGGGAAAGCGTCAAGAACGATCCAGACCTTGTCACCCGTCTGCAAAGGCAGATGCTGGACCTTGGCATTGACCGGCACTCCTTTGTCGTGGCCATCGGAGGCGGCGCCTTTCTGGATATGATCGGCTATGTCGCGGCAACGACACACAGGGGTCTGCGCATGATCCGGGTACCGACGACGGTACTGGCACAAAATGATTCAGGTGTTGGGGTTAAGTCTGGGGTCAACGCCTGGGGCTCGAAAAACCTGCTGGGTTGTTTCGCGCCGCCGTTCGCGGTGATCAATGATTCCGCTTATCTCGCAACATTGAGTGAACGTGACCGTCGGGCCGGCATGGCCGAAGCAGTCAAAGTTGCACTGATCCGGGATGGTGGATTTTTTGCCGCTCTCGAAGCCAATGCCGACGCCTTGGCCGCGTTTGACCCTACCGCCGTAAATCATCTGATCCGCCGCTGCGCTGAGTTGCACATGCATCAAATTGCCCATGGCGGCGACCCTTTCGAGGCTGGTAGCGCCCGGCCGCTGGACTATGGTCACTGGGCTGCGCACAAGCTTGAATCCATGACCGATCATTCCGTGCGCCATGGAGAAGCCGTCGCCATCGGTCTGGCCCTGGATAGCCGATACAGTGTCGCCAAGGGATACCTCGGGGCGGGCAATGAAGAACGTATCTGCGCCCTACTCGAAAAACTGGGGTTCGAGCTGTGGCACCCGGCGCTTGAGATGTGCGATGCTGACAATGGCCTGATGGTTCTTGCCGGTCTGAGAGAGTTTCGTGAACATCTTGGTGGTGAATTGACTATAACCCTGTTGACCGGTATCGGCACGGGGCATGAAGTCAACGAAATGGAAGAGACTGTTATTCTTGATAGTCTGGCCTGGCTTAAAAGCCGCGCATCGCGGCGATAGGTTCCGGAGCCAGATTTGATGAAT
>CAJWIB010000200.1 GCA_913041095.1 uncultured Rhodospirillaceae bacterium
GGCCATTTTGCTCTGATCTTGGCGCTTTTTGTGGCGGCTCTGCAAGGCACGCTGTCGATGATCGGCACCCACCGGCGGGATGCGTCCCTGATGGCGATTGCCGCTCCGGCAGCGCTCGTGCAATTGGCCTTGGTCATGCTTTCCTTTGCCGCACTTACTTGGGCCTTTGTGACCTCCGATTTTTCAGTGCTCAACGTGGCGCAGAACTCACATACCGCCAAGCCAATGCTTTACAAAATCAGCGGCGTCTGGGGTAACCATGAAGGCTCAATGCTCCTCTGGGCGTTGGTCCTGGCGCTCTATGGCGGCGCCATTGCTGCTTTCGGCAACAATCTCAGACCGTCGTTGAAAGTGCGGGTCTTGGGGGTGCAGGCGCTCATTGCGACCGGTATTCTCGCCTTTGTTCTGCTGACCTCGAACCCCTTCCTGCGTCTGTCTCCAGCACCAGTCAATGGCAACGGATTGAACCCGCTGTTGCAGGACCCGGGTCTCGCTTTTCATCCGCCATTGCTTTATCTCGGCTATGTCGGGCTCTCGATCACTTTTTCATTTGCTGTCGCTGCCCTTATTGAAGGCCGGGTCGATACCGCCTGGGCGCGCTGGGTACGCCCTTGGACCTTGGCAGCCTGGGGATTTTTAACCGCCGGCATTGTGCTCGGTTCGTGGTGGGCCTATTACGAGCTTGGCTGGGGCGGCTGGTGGTTTTGGGACCCGGTCGAGAACGCATCCTTCATGCCGTGGCTGGCGGCAACTGCCCTGCTGCATTCAGCGATCGTCTCCGAAAAGCGCGACACCTTAAAAAGCTGGACGATATTTCTTGCCATTATCGCCTTTGCGTTAAGCCTCTTGGGCACCTTCCTGGTGCGCTCCGGTGTTATTACCTCGGTGCATGCTTTTGCATCCGACCCTACCCGCGGCGTCTTTATTCTATTGCTGCTGGTTGTCACCATCGGTGGCGCGTTTGCACTGTTTGCCTGGCGTGGTCCGAGCCTTAAGGGCAGCGGCCTATTCCAGCCGATCTCAAGAGAGGGCGGGTTGTTGCTCAACAATTTCCTGCTAATGGTCGCGGCGGCATCGATTTTGCTCGGCACGCTTTATCCTTTATTTATCGATGTGCTTGAGCTTGGCAAAGTATCCGTCGGTGCGCCTTATTTCGAAAGCGTTTTTATCCCGATGATGATCCCGATGATTTTAGTTATGGGCATCGCTCCCTTCCTCAAATGGAAACGCGGCAATATTTCGAGTGCCTCGGGGCAATTGAAAATAGCCGCTATGATTACGGTGATCGGCGGTGGACTCAGCTGGCTGATTATTGACCGGGCCAACGCCTTGGCGGCCTTTGGTATCGCCCTGGCAATCTGGCTGTTCGTCGCAACACTCATCGAGCTTGCCGGGCGCGTTAAATTGTTCAGAGTGCCATTTAGCAACAGTATAAAACGTCTATTGCGCCAGCCTCGCGCCAGCTGGGGCATGACCTTGGCTCATGCAGGTCTCGCCATCGCCATTGCCGGTATGACCGCATCAAGCGCCTGGCGGGTGGAGAAAATCCAGGTGATGAAATTTGGCGATAGCGTTGATGTTGCCGGTTACACCTACACCCTCAATAGCGTCAACGAATTTCTAGGACCAAATTACAAAGCCACTCGGGGTCGTTTTAGCGTTACCAGAGGCGACAGTTTTAGTTTGGTTCTAGAACCGGAAAAACGTGTTTACACCACCCGTGGCATGCCCACAACCGAAGCCGCCATCCATCCGACTTTCTTAGGCGATCTTTATGCCGTGGTCGGCGACCGGGATAAAAAAAGCGGCGGCTACATTACCCGGCTGTATTTTAATCCGCTGGTGCCTTGGATGTGGGCGGGCTCGCTCATCATGGTCTTGGGCGCCGGGATTAGTCTCAGTGACCGCCGCCACCGCATCGGCGCGCCGGCTAAGAGCAAAATCGTGCCCAGAGGCACGCCCGCAGAATGAACCGCTTAATGTATTACGTACCTCTTGTTCTACTGGGAATCCTAGCGGTCTATTTCTCGGCTGGTCTTGGGCGCAACCCTGCGACACTTGAATCGGTCTTAATCAATCAGCAGGTGCCGGAATTTTCATTGCCTCCCATCGAGGGATCAAGCAAAGGCATCGCCAAGGTTGATCTTAAAGACCAAGTCGTCCTGGTTAATATTTTCGGCTCTTGGTGTAAAGCCTGCTGGATCGAGCACCCCTTCCTGATAGATTTAAAGGAAAAGGGCGTGGTGCCGGTCTATGGCATCAATTGGCGAGAATCCAACCGTCAAGCGGGCCCAAGATGGCTCAAAAAATTTGGTGATCCCTACACGCTGATCGGCGACGATCCTAAAAGCAAAGGGGCCATTGCGTTTGGTGTTAGCGGCGCACCGGAAACCTTCTTTGTCAATAAACATGGGATCATCCGCTACAAGCATATGGGGCCGATAACCGAGCAAAACTGGAATGACACCTTAAAGCCGATCCTGGAGGTGCTGAGGAAAGAATGAAACAGCTATTTCTGATATTAGCAATTTTCTTGTTGCCGCTTGCCGCGAACGCCGTAAATCCAGGCGAAATCTTGAAAGACCCAGTGCTTGAAAAACGCGCCCGCGCGATCAGCAAAGGACTACGCTGTGTGGTCTGCCAAAACCAATCAATTGATGATTCGGATGCGCAACTGGCGCGCGATCTCCGTGTCTTGGTGCGGGAGCAATTGGTTGCTGGTGATAGCGATCAGGCGGTTGTTGATTATGTCGTCTCGCGCTATGGCGATTTTGTGTTGCTACGCCCACCGGTCAAAGCCGCGACTTTAGTGTTATGGTTTGGCCCCGTCGTGATCGCCTTGATCGGCGCAATGGGATTGGTCTTGTTCTTTCGCCGCCAAAAAAGATACGCTGCGGAAATCAATAAGGAGGTTGGCGAGTGAGCCTCTGGATCGTCATCGCCGCGATCCTGCTGATCACCTTGGCAATTGTCGTGGTCCCATTATTGCGGGGAAATAAGGTGTCAGCTGCTGATCATGACGCCATCGTTTACCAAGATCAGCTGACTGAAATTGAAAGCGATGTTGAACGCGGTCTGCTTAGCTCCACAGAAGCTGAGACTTTAATAATTGAAATTAACCGGCGCTTGGATAAAACGGTAGCTGATGAAACTAGCGGTGCCACAACCGATAGCTTCCAGTTTAGCATTGTGATTGGTATTATTGTTATTGTTCCTCTTGCTGCCCTTGGCCTCTATCAGCATTTGGGGGCACCGCAAAAACCAGACCTGCCTTTTGCGTCACGCAATTTTGCGCCGCCGAAATCCGCTGCCCAGGCGAAAACCAATGCGGAAATGGCGCGACTGGTAGACGCTCTGCAGCAACGCCTGGAGCAAAATTCCGGTAAGCTTGATGGTTGGCTGCTGCTGGGCCGATCTTTGGTGACATTGGAACGCTACCGGGATGCCTCAAACGCTTTCAAACAAGCCTTCAAATTGGATGCTTCTCGCGCCGATATCGCCGCCAGTGCCGCTAAAACAGCCTTTATGGCGGCAGGCGGAAAATTTGACCGCGATGCCCGTTACTTCTTTAAAACCGCCCGAAAACTGAATCCGCGGGAACACAAGGCACTCTTTTATCTCGGCCTTGACCTTGCTGAACAAAAAAAATATGGCGAAGCTATTCAGTTGTGGGTGGATTTGGTGGCGATCTCGCCAGTAGGCGCACCCTGGCTTGACACCGTACGCCATCGTTTAGTCGATGCCGCCAAGGCCGGCAATTTAAAAATTACCGATTTCTCGCCGCGCCTAGAAGTGCCAGCCAGTTCAACACCTGGTCCAACCCAGGACAACATCAAAGCCGCACAAGGGATGTCTGACCAAGATCGCCAAGCTTTTTTCCGCACGTTGGTGAAACGCCTGGCAGAACGGTTAAAATCAACTCCCGATGACATTGATGGTTGGCGGCGGCTGGCCCGCGCGTATCAGATGTTAGGTGAAACCCAAAAAGCGGCGGCGGTGAAGGAACGCGTTAAACTGTTGGCAGGTAAACTAAATAAGTGATTTTTGCCACTTGGCATCACGGCCTAAGTGCCATATTTTCTGGGTTATAGCACTCAATGGGAAACCACTGTCTGAACATAAATATCGTCTTGTGACACGCACTGATTTTGATGGCGTCGTTGCCGATGGGTTGTTGATTAAGCGCGACATGATCAGTGATGAGATTTTTTTTGCCAAACCGCGCGACGTGCAGCGGGGTAATATTGATAATGCTTGAGCAAGGTGGCGGTGGCCATGCCGCTGTCGGCACCTGTCAGGTCAGCAATGACAAAGTTGATGATATTCTCATGCATCTTATTGAGCGCATCAACGCGGACAGCTAATTCTTACAGCAAAATTTAATCCCTGGAATTTAATCTAAGACCGGTTTGCCGTCGCGGATATTAAACCGCCAATTCAGCCCGACAAAAAGACCCTTCATGACGGGTAAAATGCCGAGCGCCAGCAGAAATTCCAAACCCACCATGATAATCGTCAGAGGTAAGGTCGAGATATCGAGTTTAACCACGATCATAACAATCGGCGCCATAATGTGACCGAGTAATAAAATTGTCGCCCAAGGCGCGGCGTCGTCAGTGCGGATGCCCTCAAAAGATTCCTGACAGTGAGGGCAAACATCCTCAATCGTCAAATAGCCATTGAAGACCTGGCCGACACCGCATCGCGGACAGCGCCGACATAACCCACGCAACATTACTGCAATCAAATTTGGCATTAGCATAGACATTTCGGTTTTTATGTTCCCTGAT
The DNA here is from genome assembly GCA_913041095.1 of uncultured Rhodospirillaceae bacterium. Lineage (GTDB taxonomy): Bacteria > Pseudomonadota > Alphaproteobacteria > Rhodospirillales > UBA2165 > TMED23. Next base: position 4,791 of record CAJWIB010000200.1, read on the forward strand.
TATTAATACAGTGCTTAAACCATCAGCTCACAATTGAACAGGCGTGTTTTATAAAATGATTTTCTAAACTTGCTATCTAGTGTGAAAGTCTTTATGCCCCTTCGCCCAAGAGAACTATTGACCGGATATTAAAAAATGAATGATGTACCAAAGTCCTTCTGGGTCTTATTGCCACCAATCGCGGCCATGAGTTTGGTGATCTTTATCTCCAATGAATTGGTTAATCATCCAATCAATGATTGGCTGACCTGGGGTGCGTTTAGCTATCCGTTGAGTTTCTTGGTCACTGATCTGACCAATCGGTTGTTCAGAGCCGAGGCCGCCCGCAAAGTGGTTTATCTGGGCTTTGCCTTGGGCGTTGTGTTGTCGGTCTTTATTGATATCCGCATTGCCGTGGCATCAGGTTCCGCTTTTCTTATTGCCCAATTGCTCGATATTTCAGTGTTTGATAAATTGCGAAACTTAGAGTGGTGGAAAGCACCGCTGGTATCTTCCGTGTTGGGCTCGGCTATCGATACGGC
>CAJWIB010000201.1 GCA_913041095.1 uncultured Rhodospirillaceae bacterium
TGCCTCGGTCTGGGTGTCGGCCTCAGCCGGCACCGGCAAAACCAAAGTGTTGACGGATCGAGTGTTAAACCTTTTGCTGACCGGCACCCAGCCGCAACGTATTCTCTGTTTGACCTTCACCCGGGCGGCAGCGGCAGAAATGGAATCCCGCATCGCCGATCAATTGGGTCGTTGGACCATGATGGAGGAAGACATTCTGCTAAACGCCCTTGAAGAATTATTGGGTGAAAAGCCAGAAGATCAGATGATCCAGCGGGCGCGACGGTTATTTGCTGAAGTGTTGGATACGCCGGGCGGCATGAACATCCAAACCATTCATGCTTTTTGCCAATCATTACTTGGGCGGTTTCCGTTAGAAGCCGATGTGGCGCCACATTTTGCCTTAATGGATGAACGCGATGCTGAGGAAATGCTGATTGCAGCCCGTGAAGATTTGCTCAACCGCGCCCGGTGTGGTCAGGATGAGGAACTGGCGGCGGCCTTAGCAGAGGTCACGTCGCATATTCATGAAACCCAGTTTCCTGATTTACTGGCCGAACTTACCTACGCCCGGGGTCGCTTACGCCGCCTTATCGATAATCACGGTGATATTGGAGCGGTGATCGAAAATGTGCGGTCTCTATTGTCAGTCAGCGCCGACGAGACACCCGATAGCGTAATCACCGCAGCGTCGGAGAACGAAGCATTTGATGAGCTGGGGTTGCGTGTTGCTATCGGGGCGTTACTAGAGGGCAATGGAAATGATACCAAGCGTGGTGTCCGCATTCAAAGCTGGATCGATAATACTTCGCGCAGCCTGGAAGCATTTTTTGACTACGCTTCTATTTATCTGACCGATCTCACCAAAGCCTCTTTTAATGTCCGTAAGACTTTGATCACTAAACCGGCGGCAAAAAAATCACCAGGAGTGATTGATATACTCAATTCTGAGGGTATTCGCCTAGAACAGGCAGTTTGGCATTGGCGGGCAGTCAACATCGCTAAGAGCACTTCCGGATTACTGGTCTTGGGTGAAGCTTTGCTGGCTACCTATCGGGCGCAAAAGGAAGAGCGTGCGCTGCTCGATTATGACGATCTGATATTGCTGGCGGGTGAATTACTGCACCGAGAAGGGGTCGCTCCCTGGGTATTGTTTAAACTCGATGGCGGCATTGATCATGTGCTGATCGATGAGGCGCAGGATACCAGCCTCGATCAATGGCGGGTCATCGAAGCCTTAGCCGATGAATTTTTTGCCGGTCTAGGCAGCCATGAAACCCCGCGGACGATTTTTGCCGTCGGGGACGTCAAACAATCGATCTATTCGTTTCAGGGTGCTAACCCCATCACTTTTGGGGCGATGCGGGATCAGTTCTCCGGCCGAGCCCAAGCTGCCGGTCAGGAATGGCGGCCAATTGATTTAACCGTCTCGTTCCGCTCGACCCAGGCAGTTTTAGGGGCTGTCGTCGCAGTCTTTAGTCAAGCGCAGGCGGCCGATGGCGTCACGTTAGAAGATGAAATTATTCACCACGAAGCGTGGCGTGCTGAACAAGGTGGCCTAGTTGAGCTATGGCCGCCGGTTGAACCCCGCGCCGCTGACGCGCCGGTAGCCTGGAAACCGCCGGTTGAGCGTATTCGGGGCGATGCGCCACAAACCCGGTTGGCGGGGCTTATTGCCGGCCGCATTGCCAGGATGATCAAGGACAAAGAAATACTGGAGGCCAAGGGGCGGCCGATTGAGCCAGGTGATGTAATGGTGCTGGTGCGCCGCCGTTCCGGTTTTGTCGAGGACCTCGTCCGCGCTTTGAAAGAGCTTGAGATTGATGTCGCCGGTGTCGACCGCATGGTGTTGACCGAGCAAATGGCGGTGATGGACTTAATCGCACTTGGTAAGTTTCTATTATTGCCGGAGGATGATCTTACGCTAGCAACCGTTCTTAAATCTCCGTTGATTGGGTTGACCGAAGAACAACTATTTGATCTTGCCTATCAGCGCGAGGGTACCCTGTGGCAGTCCTTGGTGGCTCATATTAAGGATGATCCTGATTTTGCTGTCGCCTATGATGTGCTATCAACTTTGCTGGCGCGAGCTGATTATGTGCCGCCGTTTGAGCTTTATAACGAAATTCTTGGCAAACATCATGGCCGGTTTAAATTGGTATCGCGCCTCGGGCCGGATGCGCTCGACCCGATAGCGGAATTTCTCAATTTGGCGCTGGTCTATGAGAAATCCCATGTCGCCTCCCTCGAAGGATTTCTCTATTGGGTCGAAGCGGGTGAGGTTGACATTAAGCGCGATCTCGAACAAGCGACGCAAAATGCGGTGCGGGTGATGACGGTTCATGGCGCCAAAGGCCTACAGGCGCCCATTGTCTTTTTACCGGATACCTTGCAAATGCCGAGGCAGAGTGCTGGCTTGTTTTGGCCGCAAGATGATACCGGTGAAGATTTAGCATTACTGTGGCCGCCCTGCCGGGGGCTTTATGAGCAAGTGGCTGAGCGCGAGCGCGACGCGGTCATTCAACGGCGCGATCAGGAATACCGGCGTCTGCTCTATGTGGCGATGACCCGCGCCGAGGACCGGCTTTATATCTGCGGTTGGCACACCAAAATCAAAGCGCCGGAACAGTGCTGGTATAATCTCGTTCAGGCCGGCTTGGTGGAGTGTGCGGTCGAAATCGAAGATAATTTTTTAGCTGCGGCGGGAGAAACGGCAAGATCAACCGTTCTCCAACTAACCTCGCCGCAAAGTATAAAGTTAGAGGAAAAGCTGCCTTCACCTGAACAAATTTACGATGATCTTCCCGACTGGGCGGAGGAACCACCCGCAGCTGATCCGCTGCCACCATCACCACTGACGCCATCCCGGCCAGACGATGAAGAGCCGGCCGTGATGTCACCCTTGGCAAGCGATGATGGCGACCAGTTTAAACGCGGTCGTATTATTCACAACCTGCTGCAAACCCTGCCGGAGATGGCCCTGAATCACCGGGATGATGCGCTTAAATCCTATCTTGCCCACAATGCCCATGAGCTTTCGTCCACCCAACAGCTTGAAATTACAGGCGAAGTTCAAGCCGTGTTAAATGATCCAGACTTTGCGCCGCTATTCGGACCAGGATCGCGCGCTGAAGTGCCATTGATCGGTGAAGTCGCCGGCCAAATTATGTCGGCTCAGCTTGATCGCCTGCTGGTGACCGATGATGAAATACTGGTGGTTGATTTTAAAACTAATCGGCCGCCACCTACGGATCCCGGCAATGTCGCTAAAATTTATTTGCGGCAAATGGCGGCCTATCATTTGGCCCTACAGAATATTTATCCTGGCCGCGTGATTCGCTGTGCTTTGCTATGGACGGTGGGACCTCAATTGATGCCACTGACGGCGGAGCAACTGGTATCCAACGAACCATAAGGGGTGTAGTGAACTAAAAATACGATACCTTGACGGGACCCCATGGCAGACTTAGATTTGCTTTATAGTATATTAATATTCCGGTGCGCAGAATAGGCGAGTCCGGTTAAGTAACGTAGGAACCAAGTATGTCTAAACAAGTTACAGATGATTCATTCGATAGCGACGTTATTTCAGCTGCCGAACCAGTGCTGGTTGATTTTTGGGCAGAATGGTGCGGCCCGTGTAAACAGATCGCACCCGCTCTGGACGAGATCAGTGACGAACTTGGCAATCGGTTAACCATCGCCAAGGTTAATATTGATGATAATCCCCAAACGCCGTCCAAATATGGTGTTCGCGGTATTCCGACTTTGATTTTGTTTAAAGACGGTGAAGTTGCGGCGACTAAAGTGGGCGCGTTACCGAAAAGCAAATTAAAGGAATGGGTTGAATCCGTTATTTAATGAGCTTAAAAAATATTCTTAATCGGGACCCCGCCAACTTGGCGGGGTTTTATTTTCGGGTACATATTTGTTAAAAGTAGCAGTCAATGAGCCAGGTACATACCAAGAATATGCCCTACACCTGGGAATCGTTACAATCAAAGTGATCATACTTTGATCATCATCAACAACCAAAACATGGACACTAGAATAGGGATTTTTATAGTCAGTCATAAGTCAATCAGATATCTAACTGCACTTCCTGCTGGATTTGGATATTGGTATTATTAAATACTTTTGTTCACCCAAACCCAAGCACCCAAATAAGTAATACCTCTAATATCCCAATTCTTTACTCGTCAGTTGCAACAATGGTTCACCGGCTTCGAAGCGGTGGATGTTTTCGACAAATTGCGGCGCAATCTGGCTCACCGGCGGGCGGCGGGCGCAATGGGGCATGATAGTGATTTGAGGGTGGTCCCAAAGCGGGCTGTCTTTGGGTAAGGGTTCCGGCTCGGTCGCATCCAAGGTGGCCGCCGATAAATGCCCTCTATCAAGGGCTGATACCAGATCATCGGTGACAATATGACCGCCGCGGCCAAGATTAATTATTGCCGCACCTTCAGGTAGTTTAGCGATTACCTCGGCGTTGATAATTCCCTTGGTCTCGGGCGTGAAGGGCAGCAGGCAAATCGCGATATCGGAGCGGGCGAGAAAGGCATCAAAATTGTCCGGCCCGGTGAACACTTCAATGGGTGCCACAGGTTTTGGTGTCCGCGCCCAGGCGGCAACATCAAAGTTTAAGCTCAATAAAACATCAACGATGGGTTTCGACATGGTGCCATAACCCATCATACCGACCCGCTGATCTTGCGGGCGCTTTTGCGGCAGAGGCTGCCAATTGTGCTGGCGTTGTTGCTCTTGATAAGCCGGTTGATTGCGGTGATGACGCAACACATGGGTCACGGCATATTCGGTCATCGACGGATCACCTGTTTCGGGCTCACCTTTGACCAGTGGAATGCCTTCGGGACAGGCTGGATTATTGTAAATACCTTCAACCCCCGCCAGCATGGTCAGCATCAGTTTAAGGTTGGGCAGGGGTGGTAGCTCTTGCAGGCTCGGGCGGCCAATTACCAGATATTCAATGTCATCAGGATCACCGATCTCAGGCCATTCACGAATTTCCAAATCAGGATAGGCATCTTTAAAGAAAGGCGCCCAATCTTCGATATTGCCGCGCAAACTGTTAAACATTAAAAGTGCCATAGAATTATTCTCTCCCTAACGATGATCTTTAAGAACTTTACCTGCCAAATAGAGCGAGCCGCAAATCAATATGCGCGCGGGTGAGTTTGTTTTTGCAACGATCTGCGATATTGCGTCACTAATCGATGAAGCAGCCACTGCGTTAAAGCCAACATCTTGAGCTGTAGCAGTCAGCTCTTTGGCGTTTAAGCTTGCTTCTTCATCGACGATCTCTACCGCCCAC
>CAJWIB010000202.1 GCA_913041095.1 uncultured Rhodospirillaceae bacterium
AAAACGAAGTTGCCAATAAAGCGGCTAACCGCCTTTCAGGCCAAGCCACCAAATTAAACAATATTGCGCAAAAAGCTGTCACAAAAACTGTCGAGCCGCTTAAAGCTCAAGCTGAAAAAAATTTAAAAGCTTTTTCCGCTTAAGTACTAAACTCCTCCTGGCCGATAGCTGGTCTATCGGTATAAAATGCAGATGTGATTGAGAACAATCATGTTGATAAGTGTTTGACAAAAATATTAGGGCGTTGGACTTATTTGGTCCGATGCTCAATTTTTTGCGATAGAAAGGCCCCTCATGTCCAAGACTGACGATACCAAAGGCAATGCTGCAGATTTTGCTACCCAAGCGCAACAAATGGCGCAACAGATGGCAGATCAATATGCCAAGCAATTCACCAATCAAATGGCCGACCAAGCGGCGAGCCAATTTACCGGTCAATTCAACTCCAATATGAGCGAATGGATGTCAAATTGGACAAAACTAGCCCAGGGTAATTTTGCGAGCAATCCAGCAGCAGCCCATTCGCCTTTTGACCCAAAAAATTTCAAGCTGCCGGAAATGCCCGAATTTCCGAATATGCCAACAATGCCAAATTTTATGGATGCCATGGACATGAGCGCCTTTGATTTCTCCGAAGCCACCAAAGCAGCCGGCAATTTGAAGGCGTCCTCGATCCCGCTGCCTGATCCAGCAAAAATGTTTTCCGCTCAATTGGAGCTGATGCAGGATTACCAAAATCTCTGGCTCAACACGACGTCACGGATGCTCGGCCAGGAAATTAAAGAACCGGATATCGAACCAGCGAGTGATGATTTCCGCTTCAAGGATTCAGAATGGTTGGACAGCCCTATCTTTAATTTTATCATGCAGTCTTATTTGCTCAATACTAAATGGCTGTGGTCTGTTGTAGGCGATATCGAAGGGCTTGATGAACTGGGTAAAGCCAAGATGGAATTCTATACCCGCATGATCACCGAGGCCTTTGCACCGACCAACAACGCGTTTACCAATCCGATGGTGGTCCGAGAAATCATGCAAACCAAGGGCCAGAATCTAGTTCAAGGCTTTGAAAACTATATTGAAGATTTGAAAGACGGCTATGACATGATGCGGCCACGCCAAACCGATCTATCCGCTTTTGAGGTCGGCGAGAACATCGCAACCGCCGAAGGCTCGGTGGTGTTTGAAACTCCTTTCATGCAACTCATTCAGTTCGCACCAACGACCGATAAAGTTTACAAAAAACCGCTGATGATCGTGCCACCCTGGATCAATAAATTTTATATTCTTGATCTCCGGGAAGATAATTCCTTCATCCGCTGGGCGGTTGGCAAAGGCTATACGGTCTTTGTCATATCCTGGGTCAACCCGGATGAAAGCTTTGCCGATAAAAGCTTCGATGATTATACGGCGGGCGGCATTTTCGCGGCCCTTGAGGCGATCGAACGAGCTACCGGTGAAAAGCAAGTTACGGCGATTGGCTATTGCATCGGCGGCACCTTACTGGCGGCAACGCTCGCATATTTGGCAGCGACCGAAGACGACCGCATTTCGGCTGTCACATTCTTTGCCGCACAGGTCGACTTTGCCAAAGCCGGTGAGTTGTTGATTTTCTCCGATGAAGCGCAAATTTCAATGCTCGAACGTGAAATACGTGATGTCGGTTATCTTGATGGTGCCAAAATGGCAGCGACCTTTAATGCGCTCCGCGCCAATGATCTGATCTGGTATTTTGTCATCAACAATTATCTGATGGGTAAAGAGCCGCCGGTCTTCGATCTACTCTATTGGAATTCAGACTCGACTCGCTTCCCCTACCGTATGCTATTCGATTATCTTCGCAATCTGTATCAAAAGAATTTATTGTCACAACCGGGCGGCTTTGAATTGTTGGGCGAAAAGATCGATCTCAGAAATATCAAAATACCGACCTATATCCTGGCCAGTAAAGAGGATCACATCGCCCCGGCAGACTCGGTCTTTGAAGCCACCAAACTATACGCCGGTCAAAACCGCTTTGTGTTGGCAGGCTCTGGTCATATCGCCGGGGTTATCAACCCGCCGAACAAAAATAAATATCAGCACTGGACGAACAGCTCAAAAAAAGCTTACGCCGAATTTGATGACTGGTTCGAAGACGCAACCGAGACCGCTGGTTCTTGGTGGCCCGATTGGCATAAATGGCTAGCTAAAAAATCCGGCGCCAAGGTCAAAGCGCGCAAACCCGGCGGTGGAAAGCTTAAAGTAATTGAAGCTGCCCCTGGCAGCTATGTAAAGGTTAAGAGCTAACATCAATGATAACCGTCTTGCTGTCAGCTATTTTCAGTCTAAATAAGGTTTAGACTCTTGCCATAAATCGGCCATGCCGTTAGGGTTTGGTCATAAAATTAAGCAGCTAATCGGGAACTAAAGGCCTTCCATGCAATCTTTGCTGTTTCTCGTTGATCAGATTATTGGTCTTTATATGTGGTGCCTCATCATTGTCGTGATCATGAGCTGGCTCACTTCGTTTAATGTCATCAATACGCAGAACAGATTTGTCTACCAGATCTATGATTTCCTCTATCGTATTACCGAACCGGCACTGCGCCCGATCCGGCGCTGGGTTCCCGATCTCGGCGGCATTGATGTATCACCGGTCGTGCTGATACTACTGTTGGTTTTCGTCCGCAATTTGCTGAGAGAATATGGCGGCGGTCTCCACTAAGCCTAAACCTCTACTGCGAATTGAGCACGATACCATTCGCCTCGATCTCAAACTTACCCCTAAAGCAAAAAAATCCTCTATTACCGGCCAGGCCGTCGACGCTGCCGGCAAAGCTTACGTAAAAGCCTCAGTTACCGCCATCCCAGAACACGGTAAAGCCAATGCAGCCTTGATTAAATTACTGGCCACGGAATGGCGGCTCGCCAAATCGCAGATTACAATTATTCGCGGTCAAACAAGTGCAAGAAAAACGGTTGAGATCACTGGTGAAGTCAATAAAATGCGGCCCTCATTAATTGCGTGGCTTAATAGATTAGCGAAGTGAAAGAGACGAGAATTAATGGCTGAAGCAAAGATCATCGACGGCAAGGCATTTGCCGAAGAGCTCAGAAATCGGGTCGCCGATCAGGTCCGCGAATTGAAAGAAAACAACAACCTCACCCCCGGTTTGGCGGTGGTCCTAGTCGGAGAAGATCCGGCCAGCGAAATCTATGTTCGCAATAAAAACAAAATGACGACCGAAGCCGGGATGAAAAGCTTTGAGCATCGCCTGCCCGCCGACACGACGCAAAAACAACTGCTGACTTTGGTCGAAGGCCTCAACAGTGATCCCGAGGTCCACGGCATCCTGGTGCAATTGCCGCTGCCGGATCAAATTGATGAGCAGGCCGTACTGGCCAAAATCGATCCGACCAAAGATGTCGATGGCTTTCATGTATATAATGCCGGCCGCTTGGCGACCGGTTCAGATGGTTTAGTGCCGTGTACGCCGCTCGGCTGCATCATGATGATCAAAGATCAGCTCGGTGAAAATCTTTCAGGCAAACAGGCGCTGGTAATCGGCCGCTCTAATATTGTCGGCAAGCCAATGGCAGCCCTTTTGCTCAAAGAACACTGCACCGTCACCATTGCCCATTCCCGGACGCAGGATCTGGCCAGCGAAGCCAGACGCGCTGATATTCTGGTTGTCGCGGTCGGCCGCGCCCAGATGGTTAAAGGTGATTGGATTAAGGAAGGTGCTGTCGTCATCGATGTCGGTATGAACCGTTTGACGCCCAATGAAGAAGGTAAATCCAAGCTCTGCGGCGATGTTGATTTCGAGGCTGCCAAAGAAGTCGCTGGCGCCATCACACCGGTGCCAGGCGGTGTAGGCCCGATGACCATTGCGTGCCTCCTGCAAAATACCGTCACCGCCGCCTGCGCCCAGAACGATATTGAGGTGCCGGAGGTTTAGACCAAAGCAGCAAAGTTAGAGATGAAAAAATGAAGCACACTTCGATAGAGGTGAGTTAGCCACGGTCTAAGTAAACCAAAGAGTGTCCGCTACTGTACACAGGCGGGTACTCAGCTTCAATTCCACTAAATCTTTGAAATATTGCCAATATAAGTGAAGTTGGGAAGAATTAAAATGCTTGAATTGTACTATCTGGAAGAAGCCGACTCGATTTGCTCGAATCGAGCCGTGATGACATTGAATGAAAAAGGCATAAACGATTGGGTGCCGCATAAAATTGTGTTGATGAACGGCGACCAATTCACGCCAGAGTATCAGAAGCTTAACCCAAAGTCTCAGGTTCCCACTCTCATCCATAATGGCAAAGCTATACGAGAATCTTCAATTATATGCCGTTATATAGATGGTCTTAAAAGTACACCAGCATTAACCCCAGACGATCCTGTAGAACGGGCCTACATGGACGAATGGATTAAGGACTGCGACGAATCTGGCTATCAAGCAACGGCTTCGATTAACTTTGTCACCAAGTTCCGTCTCGCCGTATCCATAGAGAAAATGGAAGCTCGTTGGAAACAGGTGACGGATATTGACCGTATTCATCGGCAACAGTCCTGCATTCGCGAAGGTCTTGATTCGCTTTATGTTTTGCGTGCGGTTGGTGCTTGGGAGCGTATTTTTACGAAGGCTGAGAAATCTCTTTCCGATGGGCGTCCGTGGATTATGGGTAATGACATCAGTTTGGTCGAGACTACTCATGCACCTTTTATAAAAGTTCTAGACTTGTTACGACTATTGGATATTTGGATGGACGGTCGGCCTCATCTACAAGCTTGGTGGGAACGTGTTAAGCTGCGCGATAGTTATAAAGCGCTTGAGGAATACCCTGGTCAAAGCGATGATGATGATGCCCCACATGCCATGGCGGGACGAAAGGTAGTATCAAAGTTCGAGGAGTTGTTGGATAATTACCGGAAAATGATGCCAAAATCATAAGACAATAAATAGAATTGCCTACATCAAATAATTATTTCTAACAAGATAATAAGCAGGAAGCTACGCATATTGTGCAATGTCCGCAATGGGTCATGTGTGGGCGGCTCCTTTTTGGCAAGGATTAATTTGACGTTTCTGCAAATTGGTCGGGTGCAGTCATGTGTTTTGTCCTTGAGGGACATATTTACAAAACGTAGGTTAGAGAGTGGTTAACGGCTGGATAGAGCCTTCAAGCGTCTGTTTTCAGCATCGGCCCAAGTTTTTTACCACCAAAGATATGAATATGGAGGTGCGCAACTTCCTGCATGCCGTTATCGCCAATATTGGCGAGAATACGGTAGCCCGGAGAATCGAGCTCTAACTGTCGGG
>CAJWIB010000203.1 GCA_913041095.1 uncultured Rhodospirillaceae bacterium
GTGCCCAACACGACCTCTAAGGAAACCTATAAAGGTGCCTTGGATGATAAGGCTAGGGGTGTCTTTCAAGGCGCGATCGTGGTTGCCGAAGGCGCTGACGGTACCGATGCTCAGATGAGCAATAAAACGCTGTTGTTATCGGATGAAAGCGAGATTGACAGTAAACCACAACTTGAAATTTATGCCGATGATGTTAAATGCGCTCATGGATTTACCACCGGTGAATTAGAAGAAACCTCGCTGTTTTATTTACGCTCCCGCGGTATCCCGGAGGCGCCCGCCCGTGCCATGCTGGTCGAAGGTTTTTTAGCCGAAGTGGTTGAAGAGGGTATCAAAGAAGACTATCAGGAAATCTTTACGGCAAAGATTTCCGCTTGGATGGAAAATTAATATGACGGCAACAACAACAGTGATGAAATCAGATACGAGCAACAGCTACGATGTTGTGGCGATCCGTGCTGATTTTCCGGCGTTAAACTTGGAGATTAACGGCTATCCCCATGCCTTCCTTGATAGTGGCGCCAGCGCCCAAAAACCTAATCAGGTTTTGGAGCAGATGGATCAGGCTTACCGGTTCGAATACGCTAATGTACACCGGGGCGCCTATACGCTAAGCCAATTGGCGACCGACAATTATGAAAATGCCCGAACTGCTGTCGCCAAGTTCATGAATGCCAAGACACCGGATGAGATTATCTTCACCCGTAATGTTACAGCGGCGATCAATTTGGTTGCCCATTCTTATGGCCGTGAATTTTTAAAGGCAGGTGACGAAATTATCATCAGCCATATGGAGCACCACGCCAATATTGTGCCGTGGCAGTTGCTCCGGGACGCCATTGGGATTGAGCTTAAAGTGGTGCCGGTTGATGATGCCGGGAACTTCCTGATGGCTGAGTTTGAACAGCTTTTAAGTTCCAAAACCAAGCTTGTTGCGGTGACCCACGTCTCGAACGTGCTCGGTACCATCGTGCCAATCAAAGACGTGGTTCTTCTGGCCCATATTCACGGCGCGCAGGTCTTGATCGACGGGGCGCAAGGTATCGTCCATGAAGGTATTGATGTCCAGGATTTGGACGCGGATTTTTATGCCTTTACCGGCCACAAGCTTTATGGGCCCACTGGCATTGGTGTGCTATGGGGCAAGCTCGACCTCCTTAATAAAATGCCGCCATACCAAGGTGGCGGCGACATGATCGAAAATGTCACTTTTGAAAAAACCACCTACCGTGAGGCACCCGCCCGCTTTGAAGCCGGTACGCCGCCAATTGTCGAAGCGGTTGGCTTGGCGGCGGCAATTGATTATGTCTCGGATATTGGCTTAACGAACATCGCTGCCCACGAACAATCTTTGTTGGCTTATGCGACACCAGCCCTTTCTGCGATCGACGGTTTGACGATTATTGGTCAGGCCGACAACAAGGCTGGCATTATATCATTTACGCTGAGCGATATTCATTCCCACGACATCGGCACCATCATTGATGCTCGTGGCGTTGCGGTTCGGGCCGGGCATCATTGCGCTCAGCCTTTGATGGATCGCTATGGCGTCGCCGCGACGGCGCGCGCTTCGTTCGGTTTGTACAGCAATACTCAAGACATCGATCAGTTGGTCGATGCACTTAATTATGTGAAGGAAATATTCAGCTAATGGAAGACGATATTCGCGAGCTTTATCAGGAAGTTATTTTGGATCACGGCAAAAACCCTCGAAATTTCCGCCATCCGGAAGATGCGACCTATGAAGCCGATGGTAATAATCCGCTGTGTGGTGACCGGCTGACGGTCTTTGTTAAAGTTGGTGGCGATGAAAGTATCGAAGATGCCGCCTTTGAAGGGCGTGGTTGTGCGATCTCAGTCGCCTCGGCATCGATGATGACCGATATCGTGCGTGGTAAAAAAATCATCCAAGTCGATGCGCTGTTCGATACTTTCCATAAAATGTGTATGGGTGAGGAAATCGGCGAAACGCCTGAAGAATTTAAAGATGATTTGGACAAATTAATGGTGCTCTCTGGCGTCAAGCAATTCCCGATGCGGGTCAAATGCGCGACGCTCGCTTGGCACACAATGAACGCAGCCGTTCACGGTAAAGAAGCTGCATCGACTGAATGATTAAACGATAGAACGAGACTAAGATTATGAATGAGAAAACAATGCCTCCGAATTATAGCCCGGGTGCTGGACTGCATGGACCGACCGGCTCGCCTGGATTTGGTGCGCCGATGGGTGGTGACATTGACCCGGAAATATTAAGTGAAGGCGGCCTCGTCGGCAAAGCCGGTGAGCCAAAAGCAGAAGGTAAAACGGTGCCTTCCGATGAAGCCATTATTGATGCGATACGGACCGTGTATGATCCGGAAATTCCGGTTAATATTTATGAACTCGGCTTGATTTATGAGTTGAATGTTGACCAAAACGGCGATGTAAAAATCGAGATGACGCTGACGGCGCCCGGTTGTCCGGTGGCAGGTATATTACCGCAGCAAGTTGCCGATGCTGCGGCATCTGTTGACGGCACGGGTGAGATCGAAGTTTATCTCGTTTGGGAACCGGCCTGGGATATGGATAAAATGTCGGAGGATGCAAAACTCGCACTTGGGTTCTTTTAGACTATATAAAACTTAAGTTGTTTGTTTGAGAGGTAGGATTCAAATAATGAACGCCAATGAACCGATAGGTAATCAAATTATATTAACCGACGCCGCTATTGAGCGCGTGAAAACGCTTATTGGCAATGCCGATAAACCCGTCCTGGGTTTGCGTGTCGGGGTCACGACAATGGGCTGCAACGGTCACAGCTATCTGGTTGAATATGCCGAAGAGAAAAAGCTGCTGGAAGATGAAATTCAACAGGACGGCGTTACTATTTTTGTTGATCCACTGGCGATGATGTATCTTTTTGGCTCGACGATGGATTACGTTGAAGATAAATTGCAGTCGAGTTTTGTATTTGATAATCCTAATGAAATTGGCCGTTGCGGCTGTGGTGAATCTTTTAACGTCGGCTAATATTCTTAATTAATAGAGACCTCATGCCTAAAATTACATTTTTCGATTCAAGTGGCAATTCAACCGAAGTGGATGCGCCGGCCGGTAAATCTGTGATGGATATTGCCCAAGCCAATAATATTGATATTGAAGGCGCGTGCGAAGGTTCGCTGGCTTGCTCCACCTGTCACGTTATCGTTTTACCCGATTGGTATGAAAAACTTAAGCCGGTTACCGAAGAGGAAGAGGACATGCTCGACCTCGCCCATGGTTTAACCCGGACCTCCAGGCTTTGTTGCCAAATTGGTATGACCGAGGAATTGGATGGGCTGGTGGTGACTTTGCCGGCCGATACCCATAATCTGTTGATATGAGTTTATTCGGGCGTTTGAAGTCGGAAAATCAGGCCGATTGGGATGCTTATATCAAGCATGATTTTGTTGCTCAATTAGCAGACGGCTCCCTCGCCAAAGCCAGCTTTAAACATTACCTCGGCCAGGACTATCTGTTTTTGATCCATTTTGCCCGCGCTTTTGCCTTAGCGGCGTATAAGGCTGAGAGCTTGGTCGATATCAGACAAGCGGCTGGCGGCTTGGTAGCGATTGTTGATCTCGAAATGGATCTCCATGTAAAATTTTGCGCCGATTGGGGTTTGAGCGAAGCCGACATGGAAGCCCTGCCGGAAGCGCCTGAAACTATGGCCTATACCCGCTATGTCCTGGAGAAAGGCTTATCGGGGGATCTCTTGGACCTTCATGTGGCTTTGGCACCCTGCATCATTGGCTATGCGGAAATCGGCGCGGCATTACAGGACAACATCACCGGTAACCCCTATGGCGCGTGGATTGAAATGTATGTATCGGAGGACTATCAAGCGGTGGTGAACGCGGAAATTGAGCAACTGGATAGTTTACTGGTGTCGCGCGGCGGCGAAGGGCGGTTCGATGCGCTGGCAAAAAACTTTAATCAGGCAACCCGGCTGGAGATTGCCTTCTGGCAGATGGGCTTGGATGTAAAATGAACAGCCTAGGCATCGATAAAGATCCGCAAGATACCCGCGTCGTCGTCGCGATGTCGGGCGGCGTCGACTCATCCGTAACAGCGGCGTTGTTGCATGACGAGGGCTACGACGTCATCGGCATCACCTTGCAGTTATTTGACTACGGTAATGCAGTGGCAAAGCCGGGCACCTGCTGCGCCGGTCAGGATATTTATGATGCCAGGCGCGTTGCCGATGCTTGCGGTTTCCCGCACTACGTTTTGGATTACGAGGACTGTTTCCGTGCAGACGTCATGGAAGATTTCGCCGATACCTATTTGGCCGGCGCGACACCGATCCCCTGCGTGCGCTGTAACCAGACGGTAAAATTTCGCGATCTCATTCAGCGCGCCAAAGAGCTTGACGCCGACGTCCTCACGACCGGGCATTATGTCAGGCGCATTGATGGCACCAACAAAGCCGAGCTTCACCGGGGCGCCATGAACCTCAAAGATCAGAGCTATTTTCTGTTTGCGACGACCCAGGAACAGCTGGATTTTTTGCGTTTTCCCTTAGGTGGAATGAGCAAGGACGAGACCCGCATCGAAGCAGAACGCTTAGGACTAGCTATCGCCAACAAGCCGGATAGTCAGGATATTTGTTTTGTGCCGGATGGTGATTATGCCGCCGTGGTCAAGCAGTTGCGCCCGGATGCGGTCGAGTCTGGCGATATTGTTGATCAGGATGGCGTTTTTCTCGGCCCCCATGATGGCGTTATTAACTATACCATCGGCCAGCGTCGGGGCCTCAATATCGGCGGCGGTGAACCGCTCTATGTGCTCAAACTGGAGCCCGAAACCAATCGCGTTATCGTCGGACCGAAAGCAGAGTTATTGCAGGAACAGGTGACCATTAGCGATGTGAATTGGCTGGGCGATGAACCCTTGGGAGTTGATGCGCTTGAAGTTGCCGTCAAACTGCGCTCAATGACACCACTTTTGCCGGCGACGGTACGGGCGACCATGAACGACAGCGCGCAGGTGACATTAAACAGCCCATATGCCGGCGTGGCACCGGGACAAGCCTGCGTTTTTTATGCTGGTGATCGGATGCTCGGCGGCGGCTGGATTGAGCGTTGAGATGGTTTCATAAAACCTAAAATTGAAATTTATCAAATATAGTTTAGCAAAGTGGGATATTTCTGTTTTACTCTTGGTATCGTATTCAAATTGGGTTTTAAAATGGCCTTTTTGATACGCCGTTGCTTGACTAAGAGTAGGATCAGAATCAGTAAAGTCCTGCATTGTTGCAAATGTTCGTTCCCGTTTTTTCCGTT
>CAJWIB010000204.1 GCA_913041095.1 uncultured Rhodospirillaceae bacterium
AAACTGCACATAAGATTCATCAATCGTGCCGCCGCTCATGGCGTCAGTTTCCAACTGAATAGTGACATCAACCTTAACACCATTATCGAGTTCTGTATTACCTTTGAAGTAAACTTCCGAATCAGTTTTGATATCGAATGCATCGTAATGCGTGCGGGCAGTGGCGTTGTTTGTTGATTCAAACTTACTTGCGTTGGAGGATACCCCGAACCGGGTATTGAAAAAGCCACCACTAGAGATCGACATTTTCACTAATTTTTTCTTCTTAGCTTTTTCAGCAGCAATAACGTCAGTGGCACCAAAGGCCAGAACGCCAGCAGCTGCAAGAGCTGTCGTCATATAAAGAGCTTTCTTCATGTTACTTCTCCTAAATATCCCTCACCCTGCGGACAGACAATTGCCCGAATAAAAAGGTCGAAGAATTTCATTCACCGTCATAAAGCCACGGGTTGGGTTGTGGGTCAAGTAAAGATGAGCTATTTTACCAGGATTTTTCAATATAGTGATATTTATACAACATATCTAAGCTATTAATATATATAGGTTTTTTTAATAAATTACCCAGTGTGTGTTTTTTATCACAGACTATTTCCGGTTAATTTCGCCAAACTTGCTAAAACCTAAGCTATTGATATTACAATGTTAATTGATACGGCTGTCGGCGTTAATAAAATCATGTTATGATATTCTCAGGCGATTGAAATTACTGGGTTTTTTTACAAAATTGGAGTATAACACGCCAATCTAGCAGTCTTTACCATCAAAAAGTGCCCGTTTTAACGCGAACTAGCGGAAGAAAAGCAAGTATGATCAATAAGTTACAGTCTTTTATTAAGTGTGGGAGAACTCGAGCACCCATTTATCTCGCCCTTTCCATAATTTTTATACTCACTGCCTGTGAAGGGGGGAAACCCTTGCCTGACGAAATGGAGGTTGATGGCAAGTTAGTTAATATGGATGAACGGGAAACTATTTGGGGCGACAGCGGTGGATTAACCTTAGGCGGTGACTCAAATTCTAATACTGGCGCCGGGCCCAGTATTGGTGTTAACGCTTTTTTGTGGCGGGCAACCTTGGATACGATGTCCGTTTGGCCGATTAACTCAGCCGACCCGTTCGGTGGCGTTGTTATAACGGATTGGTATGCGCCGCCGACGACGCCAAATGAGCGCTTTAAAATGAATATTTATATTTTGGACCGGGCGTTGCGCGCCGATGGCGTTCGTGTCTCCGTTTTCCGGCAGGTTAAAAACACGGTCGGTGATTGGCAGGATGCGATTGTGCAGCCGACCACCGCAACCAAGCTGGAAAATGCCATTCTGATGCGCGCCCGGCAATTCCGCAATCGCACCAATCAATAACACGGTTAATTTCTGAGCTTGCTAAATTGCGTCGCAAATGTGTATGAAGCGGCGTATTTTTTTTCTGTACCAAACTTTCATTCTCTGAGGAGACAGTAAGCTAGAATGGCCCGCTACAATTTCAAAGAAGCGGAACCCCGCTGGCAAAAATTATGGCACGACAAGAAATGTTTTGAAGTTTCCGAAGCCGATGATTTGCCCAAATATTATGTCCTCGAAATGTTTCCCTATCCATCGGGCCGCATTCATATGGGCCATGTTCGAAATTATACCCTCGGTGATCTCGTCGCCCGGTACAAAAAAGCGCGCGGGTTCAATGTCTTACATCCAATGGGATGGGATGCTTTCGGGCTGCCAGCCGAAAATGCGGCGATCGCAAACAATGTTCCGCCAGCCGAATGGACCGAGCAAAATATAGCGACCATGCGGGGTCAGCTAAAATCGATGGGCCTGTCTTATGACTGGACCAGAGAAATTGCAACCTGCATGCCTGAATATTACGCCCATGAACAGAAAATGTTTTTGGATTTCATCAAGGCCGGATTAGCTTACCGCAAGGAATCTTGGGTTAATTGGGACCCGGAAGAAAATACCGTGCTGGCCAATGAACAGGTGATTGAAGGGCGGGGCTGGCGGTCCGGCGCGCTGGTTGAAAAAAAACAGCTGACCCAATGGTTTTTAAAAATCACCGAATATGCCGATGATCTGTTATCGGCGATTAACGAACTTGAGCGCTGGCCGGAACGGGTTCGCCTCATGCAGGAGAACTGGATTGGCCGCTCCGAGGGTATGCGGGTTAAGTTTCAGCTGACTGATCGGGATGATCATCTTGAAGTTTTCACCACCCGGGCCGATACACTTTACGGGGCTTCCTTTTGCGCCATCTCCGCTAATCATCCATTGGCCGAAAAACTGGGCAAGAAAGATCAGGCATTAGCTGACTTCATCGCTGAATGCAATCGCTTAGGAACCAGTGAGGCAGCAATCGAAACGGTTGAAAAACAAGGGCATGATATAGGTCTTACAGTCAACCACCCATTTGTGGACGGGCAGACATTACCTGTTTACGTCGCTAATTTCGTACTTATGGAATATGGCACGGGGGCCATTTTCGGCTGCCCGGCCCATGATCAGCGAGATTTGGATTTTGCCCGCAAATATGAATTGCCGGTTATCCCCGTCGTCGCTCCAGAGGGTGCCGACCCGAAGAGTTTTGAAATTAGCACAGAAGCTTTTCTCGACGAAGGTATTCACATCAATTCAGAGTTTTTGGATGGGTTATCCATTGCGGAAGCTAAGTCTGTCGTTGCCGACAAGCTCGAAAAACTAAAAGTCGGCACCAGAGAAATTAATTATCGCCTGCGTGATTGGGGGGTTTCACGGCAGCGCTATTGGGGATGTCCGATCCCGATTATCGATTGTGAGGCCTGTGGCACCGTGCCGGTACCGGAAGACCAGCTGCCTGTCGAACTGCCGGAAGATATCAGCTTTGATAAACCCGGTAATCCCTTAGATTATCATCCCACCTGGAAACATGTTGATTGTCCGAGTTGTGGTAATACGGCGGTTCGAGAAACCGATACCTTTGATACCTTTTTTGAAAGCTCCTGGTATTTTGCGCGCTTCTGTTCGCCGCAAGCCAAAAATGGCCTTGATCGAGAAGCGGTCGATTACTGGTTACCTGTCGATCAATATATTGGCGGTATTGAACATGCGGTGTTGCATCTATTGTATTCCCGGTTTTTTACCCGGGCACTCCAGAAATGCGGTTATCTGAATGTCAAAGAACCGTTCGCCGGGTTGATGACCCAAGGTATGATCTGTCACGAAACCTATCAAGATTCTGACGACAACTGGTTGCTGCCGGATGAGGTTACAAAGTCCGCTAACGGAGAGCTCGTAAGTGTCGCTGGCATTAAGCCGGTCAAACTGGGCCGCTCTGAAAAAATGAGCAAATCTAAAAAGAATGTTGTTGATCCTGAAATTATAATTTCCGAATACGGTGCCGATACGGCTAGATTATTTATGCTATCAGATAGTCCGCCCGACCGGGATCTTGATTGGACCGAAGCTGGAATTGAAGGGGCGTGGCGTTATATCAACCGGCTTTGGCGGATGGTTTCAGAACCCAATGTGCCGATTGGCGAACTTGGAGCGCCGATACCAGACGCCATGTCAGAAGACATCGAAAAGGTTAGACGTTCTATCCACCAGACTGTGCACGCTGTTAGTGCAGATTTGGATAAGTTTCATTTTAACAAAGCTGTTGCCCGCATCCGCGAACTGACTAATGCTCTCGATGGCATGAATCCTGAAAATTCTGGCGCGTCCTGGGTCTATCGCGATGGTATAGAGACAGTGATTAAATTGGTTGGCCCCATCATGCCCCACATTGCTGAAGAAATGTGGCAGTCGCTTGGTCACAAAAATTATGTTATTGAAACAGCTTGGCCTGGTTATGATGAGACCTTACTGGTTGATGATACCATTACTATCGGTGTGCAAGTAAACGGAAAAATGCGAGGCACGGTGGAACTGCCGAAAGATTGCGATCAAGCGACCGCTGAGGCTATGGGGTTAGAACTTGATACGGTTGTAAAAGCCATTAACGGCAAAGTCGTGCGGAAAGTAATTTATGTGCCAAATCGGATATTGAATGTCATTGTCTAGAAAAATTATGAGTCTCGTCACCCTGACTATATTGATCAGCCTGACCGGCTGTGGTTTCGAGCCAATTTATAACGCTGGAACCAGTTCGGTATTTGAATCCGATATGCGGGAAATTGAGATTAGCCCGATTAAAAATCGTATTGGCCAGCAGCTGCGCAATGAACTTGAACAACGTATTTTGCCAAAGGGTCGCGCCCGATTTAGCAAATATATTCTTAATGTTACTTTGTCTAAAAGCAAGCAGGGGCTAGCGGTTAAGAAATCAGAGATTGCTACGCGGGCGAATTTACACTTCCGGGCCAGCTACCAAATTACCCGTAAGATTGACAGTGCAGTATTAACCTCCGGCAGCAGCCGTATAGTCACCAGTTATAATATTCTGACTAAACCTTTTGCTACGTTAATGGCGGAAAAGGATGCCATAAAACGCGCCACCCAAGAAATCAGTGCCGACATCACCACTAAAATCGCCACGTTCTTTAAGCTAAATCGAGATAAGCTAGCGGCAGTGAAGTGAAATTTAACGCGGGAAAAGTGGCTGCCTATCTGAAACATCCCGACCCCTCAATTCGTGCCGTTCTCATTTATGGAACGGACCTTGGATTGGCTCATGAACGGGTTGCCTTGCTGGCAAAATCAATTGTTGAAGATTTATCCGACCCCTTTCGTGTTAGCAAATTAACCGGCAGCGAAATTAAATCCGAACCGGGCCGGTTGATTGACGAGGCTTCGGCTCAATCGCTGATCGGAGGCGAGCGCGTGGTGCTGGTGAGGCTCGGTGGTGAGGATATTTCGAAGCCGTTGCTGCAATTTCTCGATGAAAATATCCAAAGCTCGCTGGTCATTATGGAAGCCGGCGATCTCGCCCCGCGCTCACCGGTTCGCAAGCTTATCGAAAAAAGCGACAACGCAGCTACCATCGCTTGCTACTCAGATGACCCCTCAGCGCTCAGCTCACTGATTGATACGGTGATGCGGGAAAATCAGAAGTTGATTAATTCTGAGGCTAAGGATTATTTATTAACCAATCTCGGTTCCGACCGGATGGTTTCGCGGGGTGAATTGGAAAAACTGATAACCTATAGTGGTGGTCAAAAGGAAATTTTATTAGACGACGCCATCGCCACAATCGGCGACAACGGCGCGCTTTCGATTGATGAAATAATTTATGCTGTAGCGGACGGCAATCGGGTGTCGCTTGAAAACAATTTGGCGCGGGCTTTTATGGAAGGAACCTCACCTATAACCGTTCTACGGGCAGCAATTCGTCAT
>CAJWIB010000205.1 GCA_913041095.1 uncultured Rhodospirillaceae bacterium
CACTGAACTATCAATTTTTGCCAAAATAGATGAAGGTGGGAAACTCGTTCTGGTAAATCACCTTGGAATTTTTCTTGGAAATTCTCCAGAAGAAATTCTTTCGCGCCTTGAAAAGGGTGATTTCGAAGAGAATGACTTTGAGGCAACAAATCAATTAGCATCGGATACTGATTACATCAAACGCGTGCGTGATATTGAAGCTGATTCTCCCGCTCGTTTCAATGCTGACAAACGACGTCTTTATGAAGCTTCAGGCTGTGCGGGTAAATTAGCGATATTTGCCGTACGTCTGGATTCTTATCCCATCAACAAATTTGAACAAATTTTTTACATTGGTACCAATAATCACAAAGATCTAACTGGTATTCGCCGACATATTCTATCTACCTTTCGGACACTACCGGTATCGGCTGAGTATATGCACGGAGACATTTTCGATCTTACAGAGAAATTTGGAAAAGACACAGTGATACTCATTGATAAGCTTGGCACTAAGTACTTGCCAAAAATTTTCGCAATAAGAGGGGCGGTCGAGGCGCGACTTAAGCGTATTTCGTTTCTGCCAACAAACTTAGTGGATCATTGTCTCCAATTTTTTTCTATGCTGTGGCCCAATATTTTACCCGCACGCATAAAAGAGTGGAGAAAGAATTTCGAGCATCATCTAATTCTCAAAATGCACGGTGATGGGATTGAAGAAGCGAGAAGTTATTTGACCGAGTATTTCTCAAATAAATCGGGCGACTTTTTCGAGTGCACAGCAAGGGAAGATAAAATTGCTAGTCTACATCGATTTGCCGCGGCAGGCGCAGCTATTAGATATCAGGCTCTTTATACAAAGGAAGTCGAGGACATACTAGCACTTGATATCGCCCTGAAGCGGAATGACCTTGAATGGCTCGAGAAATTGCCGCCAGAAATTGAAGATAAATTACTACATAAACTCTATTATGGTCACTTTTTATGTCACGTTTTGCATCAGGATTACATTATAAAAAAAGGGTGTAATCCTGACGCTTTGAAAGCGGAAATGCTAAGAATATTAGATAAGCGCGGGGCGGAATATCCGGCCGAACACAATGTGGGGCACCTGTATGAAGCCAAATCTGAGTTGGCAGCCTTTTACAAATCAATAGACCCCACTAATAGCCTTAATCCCGGCATTGGAAAAATGACCAAAAGTAAAAATTACAGTGGAAAAATTTTATAAAGATCGTTCTTGTATTGGAATACATTGTGCTTGAGGTTGGTAAAATAAGATTAAACGATTGCCCCAATTCTCTAATTATTTTCCCGGACAAGTATACAACTATATAGACGGGCGGCAGTCGTTCTTACCTTTATCCTCTTGTGGCAGTTGGACAGCAACGAACTCTGGACTGTTGTCTGACCTGACACAGGCCTTAAAGACTAAGTAAGATGATTGTCCTGCCTCCCTATAACTGATCCGTTTTTGATATAAAAGCGAGTTTAGTTATGGGAGGTAATAAAGACACGGAAGCGATTTTCAGAAGAGGATATATTGAGAATATTGCGCCAGATTGAACTAGAGCTGGCGAGAAGTGTTACAGTTGAGACAGCGATCCGAACAATCGGCATCAGTGATGTGACATATTATAAATGGCGTAAGCTTTTTGGGGGGATGGGTATCTACTGGGACGATCTGAACTGAAGATGACCCCGAAGGAACACGAGGATCTTCCTTGATGTTTCTGAGGCATTTTAAACCAATAAGAATACCGCAACTCTGTGCTAAGTTATTGATTTAAAAGAGGTAGCATCAGCATCATAATCCGCTTGCCTAATTATTTCGTGGAGTTTGTGTCCCTCCTCTGCTATCACCGTTACCCCAAGAGAGCTGGTCAAGAAATACCCGCACGGCAGCACTCAGCTCTCTTCATCAAATCACCAACAAAAAAATTCTAATCTCTATTTCCTGGTATAAACCGCGCTGAAAGATGCCAGCATGGTGGCGCAGCCGCCGCACTCTGAGCTCAAGCCCGATAGGTCTACTGCTTCCAGATGAATTTCGTAGCCCAGTTCTTTATAGGTATCAACGACATCATTCAGCCGGCTGTCGTCGGTATTGCAGCGAAATTCCCAGCCTTGAGCCAGCAGTTCAGGATCATGCGGGATATCACAGCCGGTATAAGAGGTTGCTTCGCGCCGCTGGTGGGCCGGGACCTCACAGTCATCTGGCTCTAACGGATCAAATTTATCAGGCATTAAATTTTTTTCCGGTTGTTAATTAGGCAGCGTCCCGTTGCTCGGATTTGTCTTTACTTATCGGACCGTCCGCTTTGATTTTGTTAAGGCGAATGTGACCAAGAATAGCGCAACCGAGCGCTGCCGTATATTGCGGCAAATCTTCCTCGGCCACATTAACGTCTAATTTGAGCTCTTCGGCAATAGCCTTAGCCATCGCCGTCCAGCGCAAAATACCGCCAACCACGGTCACTTCTGATTCTGGCTTAACCCGTTTCAACAATTGCACCGAGCGCTTGGTCAGCGACATCGAGGCGCCAAACATAATGTCCTCCGGCGGTACGCCATTGGACAGGTGATTAATCACTTCCGATTCCGCAAACACCGTACACACGCCGGAGATCGGCACCGCCTCGGCGGCGGTATCGAGCAGATTACCGATATCCTCGGTCTCGTAGCCCATATAGCGCACGGTTTTTTCCAAGAACATGC
Organism: uncultured Rhodospirillaceae bacterium; assembly: GCA_913041095.1. Lineage (GTDB taxonomy): Bacteria > Pseudomonadota > Alphaproteobacteria > Rhodospirillales > UBA2165 > TMED23. The sequence continues at coordinate 2,698 of CAJWIB010000205.1, forward strand.
CGGTACCGGAGGCGCATTTGTCATTAAGCCGGAAAGTTTGAACTTTTCTGAGCTCATCTATTTTACTGGCTTTCATGGTTTGCCCGCCAATATCGAGGATTGTCCGGGTTTCAGGAAACAAAAAACTGCAGCCCCGGGCGGTTGCCGTCAGATCGGTCACCTGCAAATCCCGGTTATCGAACATATGGCGGCCATAGCCGGTGGTGATACAATAATCGATGGCGTCTTTATCAACTCCAGCCGCTTCGAGGGTCAGGCCAACAACCGCTTTGGCCACTTCCTGCAGCCGGGCACCGGTCGCTTTCATCGCCCGGCCAACGATATTGTGGTCACTATCCAAAACGAGACCTTTGGTGTAGGTGGAGCCGATATCCAATCCAATTGTAAATGCCATGGTTATGCCACCTCCATCTGGGTTTTCCGTTCTTCGCCGGCCAGCAGGCTATCGCGGGCAAACAGCGCCGCGCCAAGCGCTCCCATATAATGGGAATCATCGCTGACGTTCATTTTAAAATCGAGCTTATCTTCCATCGCTTTAATCATGCCGATGTTTTTGGCCACCCCGCCGGTAAAAGTAAGCTCACTATGGATGCCAACCCGGCGCAGCAAGCCAAAAGTCCTGGCCGCAATCGATTGATGCACGCCCCAGAGAATATCTTCGACGGACTTGCCTTTGCCGAGCCAAGCCAGCACTTCGGCTTCGGCAAAAACCGTGCAGGTTGTGCTGATACGGACAGGTTTGTCCGAGTTCAGTGCCACTGGCCCTAAATCGCCCAACGGAATATCGAGGGCAATCGAGGCTGCGCCCAGAAACCGGCCTGTACCGGCAGCGCATTTATCGTTCATGCTAAAGTCTTTGATCTCACCAGTGGGCTCAACGGCAATTGCTTTACTATCCTGGCCGCCCATATCAAGCACGGTTTTGGTATCGGGGAACATATGCACGGCACCCCGGCCATGACAGCTGATCTCAGTCACCTGGCGGTCACCGAACGTCACTTTATAGCGGCCGTAGCCGGTGCCAATAACATAGCCGACATCATCATCGCTAACATTCATTTCATCGAGCGCTATCTGGTAGGAGGTTTCAGCCGCCTTGACCACGTCCGCGCCGGTATCGATCAGTGACCGGCCGACAATATTTTTTTCCTCATCAATAATGACAGCCTTGGTTTGAGTAGACCCAACATCAACGCCTGCACTGTATTTCATATTTCTTACTCCTGTTTCATCGGGTCATCAGTCGAACATGATGTTTTCGACAAATGTTTCTAATTGGATCGCCAAATGGTCGAACGAGGTTTGGTTTTCTTCAAACTCGCTGATGAAGTAGGGGATATGCTCTTCGTCGAGTTCTTTGGAATAGGCAACCTGCTCTTCGAGTCCGGGCTCGCACATTTTAGCTGCAGCCAGAATAACCGCTTCGGCGTCGGCGTCTTTGATCCGCTCCAACAGCATCTTTTCCTTGGGCTTGCGCAAATCATGCTGTACCGGGCTATAGGTTGAGTTTTCGATATAGGCATGCGACAGATTGTCGAGCGGATCGCCCGCTGTTGGTACGTCATCGAGAATATATCTGAGGCCGATAAACAGATCATCATCGACCACATAGCAGGAGCGGGCGACGGTTTGCAAAAGATCGATTGGTGGCGTCTCACAGAATCCACCTTCGAAGACGACGCGCATTTTATCCTGTTTCTTGACTGGACGAGCGCGGATCAAGTCCAATATGGTTTCGAGAAACTCGTTAAACTCTTCACGCGGCAGGAACCCGGCGAGCGAGATTAAAACCAGCGAATCATCGGCACCAATCAACCACGGTGATTTGTTGCGAATGTCATATAATTCTCTCATCAACGACCGCGATTTATTGAAAACCTCAATCGAGTTTATGAGGGCTTCCGGGCTGACTATGTTGCCTGATGCAGCTTCAATATCCCTTGTCAGGCGCTGATATTCGCTACCGAGATATTCTTGCGCAAATTTTGAATTGGGATTTTGCGGCAAATATAAAATCTGGCCTTTGTAGTCGAAATTCCGGTCCCAAATTGCCCCAAGATTGCGCGCCGCATCGCAAATTGGATGGGTCACGAACAAATCCAGTTCGATATCCTTGGTCAAGGCGATATCGAGCGAGGTTTTGATGATTGAGCATAAATAAGAGCCAAATCTGGATTCTGCTTCGGTGCCGTCTGACTGCGCCCCTCTGATCTTAACCGGCAGCATGCCAGCTGCATGAGCTATTTCTTCCGGGAAATAGACCTGAAAATGGCCGAGCACCTTACCACCATTTTCCCGCCACTTCGCGACTGTCGGGTAGCTAGGGTCTTCGACCAGATCCCTGGTTAAATGAAAAATTTGTTCGAGGGTTTTGCCTTCCCATTCGGTAAAATATCGAATTTTATCGTTCATGATTGTACTTTCAGTAATGCTTTTTATATTAAACCACGGCCTGCTGGCGGCGCGAAATTAGGCCTTCAAAAAAGGCGTCGGCGCGGTTTTTCATTTGTGCTTCGGAAACCACTTGCGGGTCCATCAAATCGGATTCAAAGAACAAGGTGGGCAGGCCCAATT
>CAJWIB010000206.1 GCA_913041095.1 uncultured Rhodospirillaceae bacterium
TGATTATGGGTCCAAACCGCTAATTTACCATCTTCAAAAAGCGCACAGCCGGCTGATGGCGCGATGGAGCCATGCATTTGATAAGGTTTTTCAAAGCGTGTTGACGCAGTGGATATTGCTTCGTTTGGTGGGTTTTTCAACCGCAGCACAGGTTCATCCACCGGCGCACCACCTTTAACCACCGGTAGGCTGATCCTCTCATTCGAAGTTAGAGAATCATAAAGCTCGCCCGTGGGCAGACCGTCTTTTAAATTCCACTCGACAGCATTGGCGATCTGTCCAGCGGCTTTGACCGAGGCATATTCATCAGCCGCGACAACCGCAACAAAACTGCCGTCGCGCACCACGGTTATATTGTTGGCGGCAAGACGACCAATCACGCCTTCATCAATGCTTTTAAGTTCAGCCAAATAATGCGGCGGCCGCACCAAACGTGCATTAAGCATATCTGGTAAAACCATATCATGAATGAAGCGCATCCTCCCGGTGACGATCTCTCTCATACCTTTGGCGAGAACGCTGGTGCCAACCTTGGTGTGGTCTTCGGGCGCTTTAACGGCAACCGTTTCATCGACCGGAATGTCAAACTTGCCATCAGGCATAAGCTCCCAATAAGTAATGGTCTCATTAGTATCGCGTGATTGTATAAGGCCGTCTTCAACCACCAAGGTCGCTGCATCAACACCAAGTTTTTCAGCGGCACGAGCCAGCAGAAATCGGCGTGCTGTCGCACTGGCCATACGGATGGCTTTACCAGAATGCTGCATCGACATACTGCCAGCGGTAAAGCCTTCATTGGGATCAATATCAGTTTCAGTGCGCCTAACGTCTACCCGGTCATAATCAACATCCAACTCCTCGGCGGCAATAAGCGCGAGTGCTGTCGAAATGCGCTGACCGATATCAACTTTACCGGTGTGGAGTATAATCCGCTCATCGGCACCCATTCCGATCCATTGGTCAAGATCCGGGTGATCGGCGATGCTTGGGTGTTTGTCAGAAGGAGTGGCCATGCTACGCCCCTTCTTCCGTCAACCGGCTGATGGCCGCTAGGACCCGGCGGTGGGAGCCGCACCGGCAAAGATGATCGTGCAATGCCTCGTGGATATCATCGTCGCTCGGTTGCGTGTTACTATTTAATAAAGCAGTTGTGGCGACAATTATACCCGAGGTGCAATAACCGCATTGGGCCGCGCCCTCATCTTGGAAAGCCTTTTGCACTGGACTCAATTCGCTGCCTTCGGCTAAGCCCTCAATGGTAACAATCTTGGTGCTTGCAAATTCAGAAACTGCCCGGACGCATGAATTTGTCGCTTTGCCATCTACCAGTACAACACAGGCACCGCACTGTTCCTGGCCGCAGCCCAGTTTTGGGCCAGTGAGCTTGAGGTGATTTCTAAGGACATAAATTAAGGGTGTGTCAGGTTCGACGTCGACAGTATGACTTTCACCATTAACATGTAGATCTATTTCTGACATTTGAGATCACCCCAAGCTAGGACGGTATTTCGAAATAGGTTGCTTGCATTGAAGGCCGTTCGGAAAACTCAACGAACCAGCTCGCAAGATTTGAATGCCGGTCGCGCCATAACGCGAACTTTACGGACAAACAGCGAGGCCTGGCAGGCACAAAGTTTCATAAATTATTTCCTTGGAAAATTATGTATCAGCTGCCATCTCTGCGGCGGCCTCTTGCATGCTTTTTTGATTGCGTTGCATCCAGCCTTCAGCAAGCGGAATGCTCGGCCCGATCCACATGACATTCTTGGTGTGATCTTCATAGCCGTTTCCCGTGTTGGGATGCAGCAGAATATGCAAATCGCCCCGATTAAGCGCAAGAAACGGCACCAAAACGTCAAATAGCTCAGTCGTAAAAGTGACTTGAAAATGCGATACCGGATGCGGTCCCTGCGGCGCTTGATCCCGCCACCGACCGAACTGCACTTGCTTGCCGAAGCGCCGGTCGATTTCCCGGCGCAGATTGGCGGCATGCAACTTGGTTCCACCGTCGTAATACAGATGCACATGATAGTTTTTTACGTCCGTTTCAGAACGATACGTTTTATGAATAAAATTCATAGCCTTCCTCTAACGCAATAGTACCTGATGAGAAAATGTATCGCCGTCACTGATGCTGATTTGTTTAAAGCCAAGCATCTTGGCCAGATCATAAAACGTCAAAATTGAATCAACTTTAAACAGCTCGAATATCGGCGATTTGTGAACCACCGTAGTCATCATCGTAAAGAATACTCGCGCCCGATAGACCCCAATATTCTTAGGTTCGGGATAATAGTAGCCCGTATCGCGGTCAGCCGCATTAACCGGCCCCGACAAAAATAGACCAAGTGAAATAATTATCAGGAGCCTGATCATAAGGGTATATTCCCGTGCTTCTTCCACGGATTTTCCATCTTTTTATTTTTGAGCATGCGCAGCGAGCGGGCGATCCGCCAGCGCGTATTATGCGGCATAATAACGTCGTCAATATAACCGCGTGCACCGACCCGGAACGGATTAGCAAACTGCGCCTGATAATCTTTTTCCCGCTCAGCTATTTTCTCTTCATCGTCTAAATCAGCACGGAAGATAATTTCAACGGCACCTTTGGAGCCCATCACCGCAATCTCGGCACTTGGCCAGGCGAAGTTTACATCACCGCGAAGATGCTTTGAACCCATCACGATATAGGCGCCGCCATAGGCTTTCCGCGTGATCAAAGTAACTTTCGGCACGGTTGCCTCAGCAAAAGCATAAAGCAACTTGGCGCCATGGCGGATCAGCCCGCCATATTCTTGGGCCGTGCCCGGCAGGAAGCCCGGCACATCAACCAGTAAAATAATTGGAATATTAAAGCAGTCACAGAAGCGGATAAACCGCGCTGACTTGACGGATGCATCGATATCCAGACAGCCGGCGAGAATTTTAGGCTGATTAGCGATAATGCCGATAGTTGAGCCTTCCAGGCGGCCAAAGCCGGTAACCATATTGGCGGCAAAGTTCGGCTGCAATTCGAAGAAGTCACCTTCATCAACGAGTTTGATGATCAACTCCTTAACATCATAAGACTCATTCGGACTGTCCGGCACTAAACTATCCAGTGAAGGTTCTTGCCGGTCGGCCGGATCATCGGTTGGCCGGATCGGCGAATACTCTTGATTGTTCGATGGCAGAAAATCCATGAAACGGCGCAGTTGCTCAATCGCGTCAACATCATTTTCGAAGGCCAGATCAGCAACCCCGGATTTGCTGGTATGGGTCATGGCGCCACCAAGTTCTTCTTGAGTGACTTCCTCATGAGTCACGGTCTTAACTACATCCGGACCGGTGACGAACATATAGGACGTATCTTTGACCATGAAGGTGAAGTCGGTAACAGCGGGCGAATAAACCGCGCCGCCAGCACACGGCCCCATAATAGTCGAGATTTGCGGAATAACGCCGGAGGCCATAACATTGCGGGCAAACACTTCGGCATAACCAGCCAATGCTGAGACACCTTCCTGGATACGCGCTCCACCTGAATCATTCAACCCGATTATTGGTGCGCCGACCTTCATCGCTTGATCCAAGATCTTGCAAATTTTTTCGGCATGGGTTTCCGATAGCGAACCGCCAAACACGGTGAAATCCTGTGAAAAGACGAATACCGTCCGACCGTTGATCGTGCCATAACCTGTGACCACACCATCACCAGGGACGGTATTTTCCTCCATACCGAAATCAGTCGAGCGGTGCTCGACAAACATATCCCATTCTTCAAAGGTATCGGGATCAAGTAGCAGATCAATGCGCTCGCGGGCGGAAAGTTTACCTCGCTTATGCTGGGCATCCACTCGTTTTTTACCACCTCCGGCCCGTGCCCGAGCGCGGCGTTCTTCCAATTGCCGGATAATCTCAAACATAGATTCGCCTCACGTTATTCTTTTAGCTTTTAACTATTACCTGATCCGGCCTCAACTTGCCAGCAACTCAAGAAATTTAGCCGAATCTTCAATATCCGCTCGAACTCGCTCATGCCGCTCCAAAATTTCCTGGTCTTCACCCCAAATCTCCATTTGGTATTTTTCTTCAAGGACGGATTTTTCAAACATCGCTACGGCGTTAATGCGTCCACGCTGCATACCTAAGGCAAGAATAAGAGAACCTGCTGCAGCTGCCGCATTGCTCACTCCCATCAACTGGAAATCATCGAGTTCAGTTAGCGCAGTCTGCAACGCCTGTAACGCGTTTTCGGGCTGGTTTATGGGCAAAACACCTACCGTTACGGTAAACTCGGCCGATAGTTCCTGTTTTGCCCAATCAAGTTCCGGCTGCCAGGATTCTTGTTGACGCGCGACCAAATCCGCCGGCTCCTCAGCTCGGTAACACAATAAATCTGTTTCGGCGATCATAAGGGTAAAGCCGACAACCTCGTCGCGGTTATTGCTCAGACGGTCAATCACGGTGGCAGATAATTTACACAGCGGCATCGAATATGGATCGATGGTTTCGCTCTGTGCCGCCCACTCTGCTACCATCGCATCAGCCAAAGACCAACTGCTAACTGCCAGATTACTTCCAGCAGGTGTTTTTACCGGTCGGCCATCGAGCCCGACGCCAAGAAGACCATCAGCTACTCCAATAACCCCCGCTTCTTTATAGAAGCGTTTCGCTCCCGACCATTCCGCCATTTAAATTATCTCTTCCACTTGCCATCAAAGAGGGATTTGAGCGAGGCGCTGATCCCTTCGGTGATGCTTTTAACAGGATTGCTTGATTTCGGTTCTGCTGGCGCTTTTTGAGAAGCCGGCTGCTTGCCGGTAGTTGCTTGTTTTAATGCCGCCATACAGGGATTCTTGTCACCACTCACCTTACTCACTGTTAACGCCAAAATTCCAACCGAACCCAAGGCAATCCCTTTTAGAATAGATCCCAGACTGGGCAATGCTGTCGGTGATTTCAACGTGTCGCCATTATAGATCGGCACCGCCAGGCTGATAAGACTAGCGTCTTTCGGCTGTGGTTTGATTTTCATATTGATCTTCTTGGTGCGCCGCCCAGCGCGCCATTGTTGAAATGATGCATGCAACTTTTGATGCCTACTATCTCGAGCGACCGGACGTAGGGGATCACTCATTATCGGCGTACCATTCCTCATAGAAATCTTCAAACGGATCGAGGATTAATTTCTCGTCAAAACCCAAATACTTCCATGTCTTATGCATGTGATCGGACAATTCAGAAACCACCTGAAAATAGCCGCCAGCGGG
>CAJWIB010000207.1 GCA_913041095.1 uncultured Rhodospirillaceae bacterium
TCACACCCGATCTCGAAATCGTTGACGCCGGCAGCCTTGCTCGGTTCGAGGGCAAGGGCAAACGGCTAATCCGGGAGGAATAAATTATTAGATGCTCTATGCCGAACTGCAAAGTGAGATCGAAAAGCTGCAAGTGGCCAACACGCCGTTCTGCGTCGCCACGATTGTCGATGGCCGGGGCAGTATTCCTCAAGAGGTTGGCGCCAAGGCTATTTTCACCACCGAAGGCCTGCATGCTGGGACTATCGGCGGTGGTCGGCTGGAAATTAAATGCCGGGACAAGGCTGCCGAATTGCTTGCCGCTAATGTATCCGAGCCGAACTTCTTCGCCCGTTGGAATATCCAGAAAGATGTGAACATGACATGTGGCGGCGAAATAGCGATGTATTTTGAGGTGTTCCGCCCCGAAAGCGAATGGAACATTGTCGTTTTCGGGGCCGGTCATGTATCGCAGAAATTGTGCCGATTTTTAATAGAGCTGGAATGCCGTATCTTGTGTATCGATACGCGGCAGGAATGGCTCGATAAACTGCCCAAAAGCGAGCGCCTCGAAGCTCATCAAGTCGATCATTTCGAAGATGGCGTCGAACGGATTAATCCAGTTGATACGGTGATCTTAATGACGATGGGACATGCTTCCGACGTTCCGGTGCTGAAAAAAATTCACCAAACCGGTATGTCCTTGCCCTTTGTCGGCATGATTGGTAGCGACTCCAAGGCCCGTATCGTCCGTAAGGAACTGCAGGAAGACAACCTGCCAGACACGTTTATCGACAGTATTGTCTGTCCGATAGGCGATCCCGAGGTCGGCGACAACACACCGCCGGAAATTGCTGTTAGCGTGGTCTCGCAACTCCTCAGGATGCGGCAATCCTGTCAGGCGGATCAGTCGGAAACAGTATGAGCAGGCAGCCATCCTCAATCGCCGGCATAATTCTTGCTGCCGGTATGTCGACGCGCTTTGGCGGCAATAAATTGCTGGCTGACTATCAAAGGCGGCCGATCATCCGCTGGGTTGCCGAAGCGGCGCTGGCTTCACAACTGACTCAGATTTTAGTGGTGCTCGGGCACCAAGCAGTGGCGGTCGGTGACGCACTCGCTGATTTGCCGATCGATACGGTGGTTAACCAGGACTACCAACAGGGACAAAGTACCTCCGTGATCTCCGGGCTCAAAGCGGTCCAGACTAATTATTCGGCGGCGATGTATTTGATGGGAGACCAACCGCTGATCGAGACGGCAATCATTGATGAGCTGATTACCGCCTATGTCAAATCGGAGCACGATATATGTTACCCGTCCTTTCAAAACAAACGGCGCAATCCGGTGATATTCGGTGACGTATTTTTCGATGACATTCTGGCTTTGACTGGCGATACCGGTGCACGGGCCATTATAGACGCCAATCCTGGTCGGGCTTTGGCTATCGGCTTTAACCATGAGCAATCTTTTCTTGACGTCGATGAGGAGATTGACTTGAATTCCCTCCACTCCACCGGCACCAATTGAGATTGCTGTTATGAACAGGATGCCATTTATCTTAATCCGTGGTGCCGGCGAAATGGCAAGCGCTGTCGCCTGGCGACTGCATCGGGCCAACCTAAGCCGTATTTGCATGCTGGAACTTGCTAATCCTCTCGCGGTACGCCGTGCCGTATCTTTTAGCACCGCCCTCGAAACCGGCTCCCATAACGTCGACGAGGTGGTGGCACGCACCGCTCAGCGGGCCGAAGATATTGAGGCCGCTTGGCAAGATCAAAATATCGCTGTCGTGTTGACCAATGATTGGCAGGGAATCACCAGCCTTCACCCCGATGTGCTGGTTGATGCAACATTGGCGAAACGGAACCTCGGCACATCTATCGATCAGGCTTCTCTGGTAATTGCTCTTGGCCCGGGCTTCGAAGCGGGCACCGACTGCCATCTCGTGATTGAGACCAATCGAGGCCATGATCTTGGCCGCATCATCGATACTGGCAAGGCCGAAGCCAATACTGGCGTGCCGGGCGGCATCGACGGCTTTACCACTGAGCGGGTTTTGCGGGCGCCAACAACGGGTGCATTTGAAACGGATTTAGATATCGGCATGATGGTCCAAGCCGGTGATGTCATTGGCGAGGTTGCGGGTCTGCCGGTAACAGCCGAGATTGATGGTGTTCTGCGTGGCCTAATCCGGACCGGCACCGAGGTTGGCGATGGTCTCAAAATTGGTGATATCGATCCCAGGGGCGAAGCTAGCTACTGCTTTACCATTTCCGATAAAGCGCGGGCTCTTTCAGGATCGGTACTGGAAGGTATAATGCGCTCTTTCAATCAGCCGGGGGAATAGGTCGATCTTAATTGACTGTTTAGGACTGACAACGGTCCGCCTGATTGCTCTCACTGGAGCGGGTGGCAAGACCAGTTTAATGTTCGCCCTGGCGCGGGAATTTGTGGCTGCCGGTAAGCGCGTTTTAGTAACCACCACGACTAAAATTGCAACTGATGAAGCTACCGGACCGTGGCCCTCCTTCAGCGCCACTTCGGCAGCGGATATTATTTCGCAGGCTGGCACTGCGCCGGTGGTCATTGCTTACCACCACGAACAACCCAGTGATCAACGGCTGTTTGGATTCGAGCCGACAATCATCGATGAGGTCAAACGCCAGGGTACGTTTGATCGGATTTTGGTTGAAGCGGACGGCTCGGCCCGCCGCCCCCTGAAAGCACCCGCCACTCATGAACCGGTGGTGCCGGCCACCACTGATGCCGTGATCGCCGTTGCCGGCCTGAACGGGATCGACCAACCCTTAACCAGCGAGCATCTTTTCCGGCCAGAAATTTGGCAGAGTCTGACGGATGATACCGCTGGCCAACCAATAACCGCTGCGGCAATTGTCCAGGCCTATCAGCATCCGGACGGTCTGGCCAAAGGCTGCCCGTCGGGCGCTGCTAAAATTCTGTATCTCAACCAAGCCGATACACCGGAACGCCTCGCAGCAGCCCGTCACATCTTGCAACAACTCGCTAGCAATACGGAAAGACAGCCCGACCGCGCGGCCTACGGAACGCTGCTGCCAAGCCCGGAAATTATCGGCCATATTTAGTGAAAAAAAATTTAAGCTTATCAAAACTTATATCCGTTATTTAAATCCCTGGCGCATTTCTGAGCGGATAAACTCAGCATGTTTAATCGGTCCACCAACGCTGCGATTCGGGAATCTTTCTTTCCAGGCACTCATCTTGATTGTTAATGTGCATAATATCGCACCAATCGCTGTATGATTGCTTTCCACTAAGATTTTGAAATCGACGAAGCTTTCTTCGTTGATGTCTTCCCACATTTCATCCGCGCTTTGAGCAAACATTACAAAGCATTCTGCCGCAACAGTATTTAACTGCTTGATCTTTTTGAGCAACTGCTTGCAATTTGCCACGAGTTCCGTGTCAAAGCGAAGCTGGTCATGGAAAATTATTTCTTTCACCGAGTATTCAAAATCTTGGATGGTAGGTTGAACTTGATCCATACATTGCCGGTAGTATGCCACTGACGAATAAATATCATCATAATCTTCAAGAAAAACTGGTACGCCAGACAAATCAGTTCCAAGACGGTTAACCATGGTTTGAAGTTTTGAACGCGCCAGTCAACATCCGGATAATGAAATAAAGCAGTGATGTCATTGTAATCTTTAACTTGTTCATCGTCACTGCCGAGTACTTCCAAAATCAATCGTTGCGTAAACTGCTTCATATATTCAGCGAGCTCTTCCTGCTTAGTTTGGGATAATTTCAGATGATCGGCATTGTCAATTTCAATACCCAGATTGCGGAGTTGAATACGCAAGCAAAATACATCAAAACTGTAGAGCTGTGACATAGTCCTCAGGATATCCATATCGCTAGGATCAACATGCGAGAACACTTTATGGAGAGTTTCGAGGGGCATTTGACCGCTGCCTGACTTATCATCATCAAAAATTTCGATGACGGGTTTCAGATCTAAATTCTTGACCATCCGCATGCGCTTAAGGCCTTTGGTTGTCAGTGGCAAGATCATCAGCGGTAATATGTGGACAGAATCACGATCAATATCGCGTATTTCATCAACAGCAACAATTGCCATATCAATCCCTCGCTTCGGATGGCCGTTGGCAAGACCGTCCAGAACGGTACGATCCTCTACCACGCTGTATAGTGCGGTCTGGCCTGCATCATCAGCCAAGGCACTGACGCGTTCGGCATCGTTGAGCACACGCGCACGGGCCTCTTCAGACATTTCATCGACCGCGCGAAGCGTGCCCTTCACCACCTCGGGTTCGGAAGCATCCCAATTGATCGGTTTCCGCCTGCACCGAAACGGGATACATGGATTATGGAGAGGGCCCGAAACGGGATGTCGACCCAATGTTTCGTTCACGAATCAAGATCAAATTATAAGGTTTGTCCTGACGTATGTACGGATTCTATTACGGAACGAGGTTTGGTCCCGGGGGAAGGTAGGGCTGGTTATTGCTATAGCCTTTCTTAATTTAGCATGCTTGGTAGCCAAGTGGCGACCGCGGGAGCTGCGATCAGGAGGGTGAGGACGACCAATTCGATTAGAACAAAGGGCATGGCCGAGCGTACCACCTGTTCCAAAGACACCTCGAACGGCGCCACTCCTTTCATAACATAGAGCAATAAACCGAAAGGTGGTGTAAGCAAGCTGATCTCCATGACGATCAACATCAAAACCATCAGCCAGATCATGTTGATTCCAAGAGTTTCCGCAAGCGGCATGTAGAACGGTAAGGTTAGAAGCAGCATGCTCACCTGATCCATGAATGCACCCAGAAACAAAAGAACGACCATCATTAAGATCACAGCAATGAGGACACCTAAGTTCATTCCCGTCAGCACTTGCAGCAAACCGTTTGTTGCGCCAGAAGCAGCCAAAGCTTGGGAAAAGACCATCGAACCCGCGATGATGAACAGGATCATAATGTTGATCTTGGCAGTTTCCATCAGAGATTTCCATATCTCGCGCCATGTGAAATCCGCACCTTCAATTCCGGTGATTTTGATTTTGTTTTTAAACAAACGGAACATGTAGCAGACAAAAGTGGCGGCAAGGCACCCGAGCGCAGCGGCTTCAGTTGGGGCAGCGAGCTTGAAAAAGATACTGCCGACAACAACAACAAAAA
>CAJWIB010000208.1 GCA_913041095.1 uncultured Rhodospirillaceae bacterium
GTTAAAATAGATGCTTTTGCAGCTTCCGATGCGGCCATTGCCGTCTCAGGTACAGTTGCACTTGAATTGGCCCTGGCGGGGGTGCCCTATGTGACGATTTACAAATTTAATGTGGTGACCGCGATCATTGCGCGCCGCATGGTTAAAACGCCGTTCGTAAATATTATTAATGTGCTGCTCGATCAAGAGGCGGTACCCGAGCTTATCCAGGAGAACTGCCGGGGTGATACGATCGCCGCTCATATTTCAAAATTTTTATCGGACGATGACAGTGCCAAGATACAAGTTGCAAAATTTGAAGACGCCATCTCCCGCCTTCAGGATGGTGACCACAGGCCGAGTGAAAGAGCTGCTAAGGTGGTGCTTGACGTAATCTCCCAACATGTAAAACTAAATAAGTAACCAAACAGGATTAGAGGAGAATATGAGCGATTTATCCAGTAATTACAGACTGTTACATACAATGATCCGCGTCCAAGACCTAGAGAAATCAATTGATTTCTATACCCGTTTGCTGGGCATGAACGAATTACGTCGAACCGACTTTGAGGGTGGCCGCTTCACCTTGGCATTTGTTGGCTATGGTGATGAAGAAAGTAATGCCGTCGTTGAACTGACCTATAATTGGGACCAAGCAGAGCCGTACGAGCTTGGTGATGGCTTTGGCCATCTCGCGATTTCTGTACCGGATGCTTATGCTGTTTGTGAGGCGATGGAAAAAGAGCGGGTTGAAGTGCCACGCCCGGCTGGTCCCATGAAGCATGGCACGCGGGTGATTGCTTTTATCAAAGACCCGGACGGCTACATGATTGAGTTGGTGCAGCGCGACTAAATTATTTACGCTTACTCAGTTCCACATAATCTCTAGCGTCTGAGCCGAGATATAGTTGGCGTGGCCGACCGATTTTTTGCGTCGGGTCTTCGATCATTTCATTCCATTGAGAAATCCAGCCGACTGTGCGTGCAACCGCAAACAACACCGTAAACATCGATACCGGGATGCCGATGGCTTTAAAAATAATACCGGAATAGAAATCAACATTGGGATAAAGCTTGCGTTCAACAAAATAATCGTCTTCGAGGGCGATGCGTTCTAATTCCATGGCCAAATCAAGTAGCGGATCATTGGTAATACCGAGCTCACCCAAAACTTCATGACAGGATTGCTGCATAACCTTAGCACGCGGATCGAAGTTTTTATAAACCCGGTGGCCAAAGCCCATCAGGCGGAAAGGATCATCTTTGTCTTTGGCTTTTTTAATAAATTCGTTGATATTGCTAACGTCACTAATTTGGTTGAGCATAGTTAGCACAGCTTCATTGGCGCCGCCATGAGCTGGTCCCCAGAGCGACGCAATACCAGCGGCTATACAGGCAAAAGGATTGGCGCCACTGGAACCGGCCAGGCGAACCGTTGAAGTCGATGCATTTTGCTCATGATCGGCATGGAGAATAAGAATTCGGTCCATCGCTTTGGAGAGCGTTGGGCTAACTTTGTACTCTTCGGCCGGCGTGGCGAACATCATATGGAGAAAGTTTTCGGCATATCCAAAATCATTGCGCGGCGAAATAAATGGCTGTCCAACTGAGTATTTAAAGGCTTGAGCGGCAATAGTCGGAACTTTGGCGATTAGACGAAATGAAGACACCATGCGGTGGTGCGGATCGTTAATATCCAGGCTATCGTGATAAAAGGCAGAGAGGGCGCCGACAACGCCGCACATAACGGCCATTGGGTGGGCATCGCGCCGGAAACCGTGAAAAAAGGAGTTAAATTGCTCATGCAGCATCGTATGATGGGTAATATCATAAACGAATTTTGTTTTTTCTTCTTTGTTAGGTAGTTCACCATAAAGCAGCAGGTAACAGGTTTCGAGATAGTCTGATTTTTCCGCTAATTGATCGATCGGATAGCCTCGATACAGCAAAATGCCTTCGTCGCCATCAATATAGGTGATTTTGGACTCACAGCTGCCAGTAGACGTAAAACCAGGATCATAAGTGAAGCAATTGGTATCAGCATAAAGGCTTCGAACATCGATGACCTTGGGGCCGACGGAGCCTTTTAAAACCGGTAATTTCCAAGAATCGCCCGAACTATTGTCGGTTAATGTGAAAAAGTTTGCGTTCTTGTTGTTCATGGTCTTTTGCCCCAAGTGGTTATATTTTACTATGTGCCGATTGCGGGCGGAAATATGAATTTTTTTGCCAGAATGTCAAGCTAGGGACATATTAGGACTTATTGTAAAACATCATCTAGCCGAGCCAAAGACTCTTCTTTACCCAATATTTCCATCACTTCAAAAATGCCGGGAGATGCGTGAGAGCCACTTAAAGCCGAGCGCAAAGGTTGGGCAATTTTACCTAAACCGACATCCTCATTTTCAGCCAGGTCACGGGTAATTTGCTTAACCGTTTCGTGGTTCCAAGCATCAATTTCCGCCAATTCAGCACGTACCTTTGCCAGTATATCGAGACTGTTTTGATCCAGGTGTTTGGCTGCTTTCAGGGTGATTTTTACTGGTCTATTGGTTGCATAAAAAACAGCGTTTTCAGCGAGTTCTTGGATATTTTTAGCGCGATCTTTTAAGCTATCCATACCGAGCTTCAAACGGGATTCCGCTTCAACTGCGACGTTGCCGTCAAGCATTTTTGATACTTCCGGTAAGATCAACTCCACCAACCGGTCGTTGTCCGCCTCATTGATGTAATGACTGTTCAAATTCGAGAGTTTATCCATGTCAAAACGTGAGGCGCTTTTGCCGACAGAGTCCAGATCAAACCACTCAATTGCTTGCTCCTGGCTGATAATTTCTTCATCGCCATGGGACCAGCCTAAGCGTAATAAATAATTATTGATTGCTTCGGGTAGAAAGCCCATATCGCGATAAGCTTCAACGCCGAGGGCGCCATGACGTTTTGAAAGCTTGGCGCCGTCACTGCCATGAAGCAGCGGTATATGAGCAAAAATTGGTAATTCCCAATCAAGGGCGTTGTAGATCTGAATTTGTCGGAAGGTGTTGCTCAAATGATCATCGCCGCGGATTACATGGGTGATCCTCATATCATGATCATCGACCACAACTGCAAGCATATAGGTCGGCGTACCATCGGCCCGTAACAGGATCATATCATCAATCTGATTATTATTAACAGTGACATCGCCTTGAATGGCATCCGTAATAATGGTTTCACCTTCTTCGAGGGCTTTCAGCCGGATTACCGGATCAACACCGGCAGGAGCTTCAGATGGATCACGGTCCCGCCACGTGCCGTCATAAAGACGCGTACTGCCCGCCGCCCGTGAGGTCTCACGCATTTCGGCCAATTCTTCCGGTGAGCAATAACAGTGATAGGCCTTGCCTTCTGTATGCAATTGGTGGGCAATTTCTGTATGCCGGTTGCGGCGTGCAAATTGCGAGTAGACGTCACCGTCCCAGTCCAGGCCGAGCCACTTCATACCGCCGTAAATGGCTTCGACAGCCTCGTCGGTTGAACGTTTGCGGTCGGTATCTTCGATGCGCAGCAAAAATTCTCCATCATGGTATTTAGCATAGAGCCAATTGAACAAAGCGGTACGCGCACCCCCGATATGAAGAGAACCTGTCGGCGAAGGTGCAAAACGGGTGACGACTTTAGGCAAAACAGTTCAACCTATTGAAAGTAATGGATAAATCTAAAGTAGGCGGACAGTTTAGCGGCTCGTTACGGCTCTGTCACTCTGAAAACAAACTCCCGAAAAAATTTGTTTGCCTTTTTTGAAGTCCTACGAAATGCCACAAAAAGTGAGGTTAATATTACGAGGCTCGTAGCTTGGCCAGCCAGGCTGTTACTGTGACACTGACGAAGAAGTGATCCGTGCTCAGCCGCCAACTAGTGAGGTGGTATTATAAAAGAGGTTTGCTCAATCGAAGATGATTAATGATAAGAGCGGATCAAACCGACGAGTTTTCCCTGTACCTTAACTCGGTCCGGCCCAAATATTCTGGTTTCAAAATCTTTGTTCGCCGGTTCCAGGGCTATCGTGTCACCTTTTTTGCGAATGCGTTTGAGTGTTGCTTCACTGTCGTCAACCAGAGCGACGACAATCGTACCATTTTCAGCTGTACCACATTTTTCAATGACAACGGTGTCACCATCATAAATGCCAGCATCAATCATGGAATCACCATCAATTTCAAGAACATAGTGCTCACCTTGGCCCACCAGAGTAGGCGGTACGTCAATATACAGGGTCGGATCACTGATGGCTTCGATGGGCGTGCCAGCAGCTATTCTACCCAATAAAGGAAGTTCGGCAGTATCATTGGTGCCAGCCGGATGAGCTTCGCCATTACCAAAATCGCCTTTAACGACATTTGCTGCATACGTCAGTGTGGTCAAATTTTGCGCATTTTCAGGCAGCTTTATAACTTCTAAAGCGCGGGCGCGATGAGGCAGGCGGCGGATGAATCCTCGCTCTTCCAAGCCGGTGATAAGACGATGGATGCCGGATTTGGATTTCAAATCAAGGGCATCTTTCATTTCATCGAAGGAAGGGGAGATCCCTGTTTCACGAAGACTGTGATCGATATACATGAGCAATTCATATTGTTTTTCAGTGAGCATCTCTAAACTCCTGGTTTATTTTGCTCTGCATTAAATTAACTTAATCAATATTTGCGATTAGAGTGGCAAAATCACAATATAGCAGCTTTGGTTACAACACCAACTAGATATAGAACAAAACAAAAACGTCTATACTCGTTCTAGTTTGGTTCTTTTTTCTAGTCAAGAGGGAAAATAGTTAAAATTGCCGAATTTTTGTCCGAAGTGATAAAAAAAACGACTATCAGCCACCTAACCGGATGATTTTTACTCGTTCACCGGCTTTTATCGGGCCTGCAAAGGGAGCACGTACGATCAAACACGCGGCTTCGGCAAATCGCGCCAGCATGGAGCTGTCTTGGTGGTCGAAAGGGGTCGCGGTGAGCGTACCTTCACTGCCCATCGTAAGAGTGGCGCGAATATAATCCTGGCGTTTATCATTTTCAGCCAAATCTCTGCCCAGCACAGCGGTTTCGGTAACGTGCGTGGTATCAGCTGCGCCCAGCATCTTATTCATGGCGGGACGCAGGAAGAGGGCGGCCGTAACACCGGCTGAAACCGGATTACC
>CAJWIB010000209.1 GCA_913041095.1 uncultured Rhodospirillaceae bacterium
TGTTGTACCATATATGAGCACGGATATAGTCCTGAGGAACACCTTGTCCGTACTCGTACATCACACTTAAATTAGACTGGGCACCCGCGGGTCCGCGCTGTTCAACGCGCTGAAAAAGTCCCATGCCCAGTTTTTCGGCTGTTTTATGACCTTTTTAGAAAAAGTATCAGGAGGGGCCTATCGCGTCCCTATCCTTACAGATAGGTCGCAATCCGTTGGGGGATTGTGGCCCGCCGCCGCTTATATAGAGGTCGGCATCATTGCGGTTTGAGCTAGGCCTCACCGTCCGGTACAATATGGGTGCCGGCTTCACCGCGTAAGGCAGGTAGAGCTTCATTTAAATGGCCAATAATTGCGCGTTTCCCGCCACCTTTGATAAAGCTTATTGCAGCTTCGATTTTTGGTCCCATGCTACCGGCTGGAAAATGACCCGCGTCCATTAATTCTTGGATCTCCGAGAGACTTACGATATCCAATTCTTGTTCATTTGGCTCTCCAAAATTGGTCGCAACACGAGAAACCGCCGTTAAAATCATGATTTCCTCCACGCCCAACACATTCGCCATGTGAGCTGTCGTCAAATCCTTGTCGATAACGGCTTCTACACCTCGACGCAAACCGTGCTCGTCCCGCACGACCGGAATTCCACCGCCACCGCCTGCAATAACCACTGTATTGCGGCTTGCTAGAGCTTCAACTAAAGAAACGTCGCAAATGTGTTTGGGCTTGGGTGACGCTACAACCATACGCCAACCACGTCCAGCGTCCTCTCGCATAGACCATCCCATTTCATCCGCAAGGCCTTTAGCCTCATCCTTGCTATAGAAATATCCCACCGGTTTAGTGGGATTGGTAAAACCAGGATCATCAGGATCGACCTCGACTTGTGTCACCAAACCAACTACGTGCCGCGGATTACCCACTTCCCGAAGTGCGTTCTCAAAGGCCTGCACGAGTAAATAGGCTGTCGCGCCCTGAGTATTTGCAACACAAATGTCTAGCGACATCGGTACGACTCTATCAAGTGCAAGAGCCTGACGCATTAGCACCTTGCCGACGGCAGGGCCGTTTCCATGAGTAATTATCAATTCGTTTTCGAGTTTCAATAAAGGCAACAATGCATGGGCAGTATCGCCTGCAATTTCTACCTGCTCTTCTGATGTGCCCTTGATGCCTGCCGGATGAATTGCGTTGCCACCGACAGCAATGATTAAGCGATCTGGAATCTCTCTAGTTCCGTTCATTGTATAAAGTTCTCAATTTAATTTCAGAGATTAGATGAAAAATTAGAAAATAACTTCGCAATATCTGAACCATTAAGACCAACCGCCAATGCCAAACACAGGAGGAGTGCTGATTTTTGGGGGTTAAGAAATCCCGAAGGTATAATTTCATCGCTTTCGCCGGGAGACATCGTGTCGGATAAAACAATAACGCGACTTAGCCGTGAAGAAACAACGACAACGCATCCCGACTGCGAAATTTCAGCGAGCTTTGTCGCTAGAGAATCTGGCATCGTACCGGCACCAAATCCGGCAATGACGAGTCCCTTGCAGTCCGTCCCATCCCAACTCAAGATTGGACGATTGCCGCACCCCCCACGAAGCGAGATTATATCCACGTTAGGTAATTCCAAACCCTTTCGCAAAACATCGTGGAACTGCCCGGCTATCGGCGATGATCCGGGGCCACCGTTTGCCAGCAGGTTGCTGTTTACTATCTGCCCCACAGCTCCGCCTGGATAAGCACAAAAAGAGCTCAGGGCCACAGAGTCGGTCTTGATAACCTGCCATCCTGGAATGACCTGGCCGTTCATGACGACAAAAATTTCTGGGCCCTGGAGTTTTAGGGTGGAAATAGCTAATACTGCTTGATAAAGATTTGCGGGGCCATCCGCACTCAAGGCAGTTGCTGGACGCATTGCAGCAGTCAATGCCACGGGCTTCTTGGGCCGACACACAAGATCTAGAAAAAATGCCGCCTCTTCAAGTGTGTCAGTACCATGCGTAACGACAACACCGTCGACTTCGTCTGACGCGGTTAATTCTTCAATTCTGTTGGCAAGTTTAAACCATTGAACTGGCCCCAGATTTTCGGAACCTACCTCGAATAGGGTTTCGGCCTGAACATCCGCTATATGGTTCAGGCCATCAACGGTAGCAACCAAATCGCAGGCATCAATTTGACCATATTCGTAAGCGGTTTCAGTCGCAGTACGACCAAAACCGGAAATCGTTCCTCCGGTGCTAAGCAATTGAATTCTTGGTCTTATCGCCATATTCTCTTCGCTCCCACGATTGATCCTAGACGCCGCAAATATTTGCGAGTAACGACATGCGAAGCGGTACAGAGAATCCAATTTGCTTGAAGTATAACTGATGGGCGCTGTCATCGATTGCGAAATCAAATTCGTCTTCGTTGCGCGGTAGCGAATGCATAAGTCCAACCGTCTTACCACTCTTCTTTTCGATCTTTTGAAGTCCTTCGAGGGTAAAGTAGAATTCCGCCATTTTCTTCAGGAAATCTTCACGGCCCGGATCACCCTTCTTAACCGAGCAACCCGGAAGGTAAACGAGATCGACGCCTTCATCGGCAATTAATTCTTCTTGCTGTTTGATCGTCAAATCGTTGACTTCGGTGTAATTCGCTTTCATGGCATCAAGCTTTTCGCGGATGACTTCAGACGTTTCCAGGCCCGTGGTACCGGAATAAATCAGCTTGGCGCCCATGCGAGCGAGGCCGAGACCAAAGGACTGACCGGAACGAGCTCGCGATAGATCGGGCGTTGCAATCATAACGGTCATGTTTTTGAAATCTCCGCCTAGCGCTCGATAGGCCGTGTACATATCGAGCAGGCCTTGGGTCGGATGAGTTACATTTCCATAGCCGCCACTGATTATTGGCGAAGAATTTTCACCCAATTCGTTAATCGTATCGATAACGGCATCGTCGGGATGACGCAGCACAATAACGTCGGCATACTGCGAGGTCACCCGAAGCGAATCATACAACGACTCACCCTTGGCAACCGATGAGCTGACCAGTGGGTTAGATTCCGTAATGACGTTTCCCCCGAGCCGCGACATTGCGGTTTCATGGCTGAATCGCGTACGAGTGCTGGGTTGGAAAAACTGGGTGCAGAGCACCTTGCCGTCAAGCAACGGCACTCCGCAGCGCCAAAACGGTTCCAACATCGCAGCGGTCTTGCATACGTTTTCGAGTTCATTAGGCGATAGGTCATCAATAAAAGTTAGGTGGCGCCCTTTAATGCCGGTTGCCTCAATTTGATTGTTAATATCATTGGGGCCAAATTCCTTAGTTAGCTTCATCGTTCTTCAATCCATTCTATAATTTCAGTATACTTGATTTGCTGATACCTAGATTTCTGCATCCCGGTTCATATCTTTGCTGTAAATGTACCAAAAAGGCTCACGACCGGTGGTATAAGCTCCTTGTTGCGTAAACGGGCCAAACCAAATGAAGTCTTCCTTTTTCACCTGAAGCCAATCCTCGCCCAGTAGATACATACCTTGCCCCCCAAGCATGTAGGCACCATGTTCCTGAACGTGCGTTTCTACGAACGAATGGCAAGCGTCAGGATTGAATTTTAGCGTATGCATGTTCATGTCGAACGCTAGGTCATTTGGTAATAGATCACGTAGGAAAACATTCTCCATCTCGTCGTATATATTTTCAGGGACTTCATTAATGTTACTGAAAACAATCCAAGGTTTCAGGTCGTTCAGCGGAACATAGCGCTGCTTGTAGAGAAGGATGCGAACAGGTGAAGATGACGTGTTTTCAAATTCAATACCATTTTCCGGTGGCGCAAAAGAGTAACCTCCGGCTTTTAGCTTTTCGGATTGATCGCCTACGGAAACATCAAGTTCGCCTTCGCCATCCATTACAAAAAGAAAGGATTCGACGTCTGCATCATCGACGAACAGGGCCGTTGTTTTTCCACCTGGCGTGACTGTTCCAACGTATTGGACAAAGCTCGCACCGTGTTTCGGCGAAGCGATGATCGTAAGTTGGCACCCCTCGAAACCGGGAATAGAGTTGATAACCCTGCCTTCAGGTGGAATTACAGTGTAGACACCAGGCTTAATGATGGCACGGCTTTCCAGAAATCCTTTTGGATATGGCATATTTATTTCTCCTTATTTTTAGACAACAATTTCAACTACTTGCTCAACAGCCAATTAGGCCGCATTAAGATCAATCGCTTGCCATGTTGAAGAAAGTTAAAAATTCTTTATTAGGTTGCGCACCGCCAGTCTCTGTCTGAATTATATCAGACCACACAGCGCCCTCGGCTACAAGTCGCCAGCACCTAAATCAATCGTTCCAATAGACCAGAGACACACTATGCGCTAACATTTAACTTGGACCACTTAACAGGGGCAGACCACACGCGAACAAATAGACGAATAGGGAGGTACCATGAAAAAACAATCGGTAGAATTCAGAAGCGAAAACCCAGCCGATATGATTCGTGCCGATCTTTATCTGCCGGAAGGCGACGGGCCGTTTCCGGTCGCCCTCATGGGCGGCGGCTGGTGCTATGTGAAGGAACTGGCCATGCCCGAATACGCCAAGTTCATTGTCGATCGTGGCGTGGCGGCGCTGGTCTTTGATTACCGCTGCCTGGGCAAAAGCGACGGCGAGCCGCGCCAGCATCTGGACCCGTGGATGCAGATCTCGGATTACCGCTCGGCCATCGACGCTGTCAGTTATCTGAACGAATACGAGGGTCTCCTCGATCCGGAACGCATCGGTGTCTGGGGTATATCCTATTCGGGCGGGCATTCCCTGATCGTCGGCGCCATCGACTGGCGGGTGAAATGCATCGTTTCGCACATCCCGATCATTGACGGCTGGTACAACTCCATGCGTGACCATGGCACGGTAGGCTTCCGCGAACTATCAGCACTGGTGGATGAGGAACGTCGCAACCGCTACCTGACCGGCGAGCACGGCACTATCCCCCATTCTGGTGATCCAAAGAAGGAGGTGGTGACCTGGCCGCATCCAGAAACCAAACCTATCTTCATGAAAATTAAGGAGACGGTTGCGCCCAACCACGAACATTTCTCTACCATCGCTTCGGTAGAGGGGGTCTGGAACTACAATGTACTGCCG
>CAJWIB010000210.1 GCA_913041095.1 uncultured Rhodospirillaceae bacterium
GATTGTTGAGATATTCGCCGATGGTGCTGACATGATCCATCCAGGCATCAAAATCATGACCCCAGTCAGGATTAAACACGGCGAAATGACCGACATAGGGAGAGGAGCCAGATTTTCCAGCATAACCTTTATCAACGAGGGTGACGCTACAGCCCTGCTCACGTGCCTTGATCGCAGCGAATAGCCCGGCTATGCCGCCGCCAATGATGAGTATGTCGACCTTTGTATGATTTTTATCGGCCACTTTCTCTCCCTGATCCCTATTCAGATCTGAATTCTAGGCCAAAACAGGATTTGCCGGATTGATCTGCGTCAAAATAGAAAAGTGTACCTGGTACATTTTTTACCAAGCGGTCCAGCCACCATCTACCTTGAGGCTCTCGCCGGTAATCATGGCGGCGGCGGGAGAAGCTAAAAATAAAACAGCGGCAGCAACATCTTCGACTTTGCCGACATGGCCGAGGGCGATGTTGTTTTCGACGGTCGCCTTAAATTCAGCATTTTCAAACATCGGCCGGGTCATTGGCGTATCAATAAATGTCGGTGCCACCGCATTGACGCGAATGCCTTGAGGTGCAAGTTCCACGCCCAGGGCTTTGGTCAGGCCTTCGACCGCGTGCTTGGTGGCGCAATAGAGTGTTCGGTTGGGTGAGCCGATATGACCCATCTGCGATGACATGTTGATGATCGAACCTGAGCCTTGCTTGAGCATGACCTTGGCGGCACTTTGCGAGGTGCGGAAAATGGCCCGGATATTGAGATCAAGCATCCAATCGATGGTCTCGACGGTGATATCGCTGATCGGCTGAGGTTTGTTGCCGCCGGCACAACCAACCAAAATATCCAATTGATCCAAACCTTCGATCCGGGGATAGAGATCATCGGCCAAAACGTCTTCGGTCCAGTAATCAATTTTGTCCGGATTGTGGGACTGAACTTCCTGGAGATCACTTTTAGTACGCGCAACGGCGATGACTTTTGCACCAGCCGCTACCAAGGCCAAAACACAGGCGCGGCCCAAACCTTTGCCGCCACCGGTAACCAGCGCCATCTGACCCTCGAAATTAGGAGCCGAGGTCAGAGACTTTACATCGACGGGATC
The DNA here is from genome assembly GCA_913041095.1 of uncultured Rhodospirillaceae bacterium. Classification (GTDB taxonomy): domain Bacteria; phylum Pseudomonadota; class Alphaproteobacteria; order Rhodospirillales; family UBA2165; genus TMED23. The sequence continues at coordinate 1,103 of CAJWIB010000210.1, forward strand.
AGTCATAGTTCATATCCGTTATTGCTTTTCTATTGTCTTTGCCTAGCATCACTTGGGGAAAGTGTAAACGATGCTGATACTTGATGCAGAAACCGTGCGGGAATTGCTTGATCCTGATGCGCTCATCGAGGCTCTCACCCCGGCGATGGAGAGCTTAAGCCGTGGCGAGGTCTCGTTGCCACCGCGCATTGCCGCCATGATTGAGAAGCGCTCCGCCTATTTAGGCGCGATGCCAGTTTATCTCAAAGAGCCGGAAATTCTGGCAGCAAAAATAATCAGCGTATTTCCAGAAAACGATCCTGAAAAATATCACACTCACTACGCCACAATACTCTTGTTCAATCCAAAATTTGGTGAATTGCTGGCAATGCTCGATGGCAGCGACATCACGGCAGCCCGAACCGCTGCCGGATCAGCCTTTGCTACCAAATTGTTAGCGCGCGAGGATGCCAAGACTCTCACCATCATCGGCAATGGCGTTCAAGCCAAATCTCATGCCTTTGCGCTTAACTGCATCCGCGATCTTTCAATGATCCAAATCGCTGGGCGTGACCCCGCCAAAGCTGATCGATTGGCGCGCGAACTCGATATCGAACTGGAAGTTACTGTTTCGGCCAATGCCTCAATCGAGCAGGCGATGCGGACGGCCGATATCATCTGCACGGCAACCCATGCGGCCGCGCCGGTGCTGGAATGGTCTTGGATCAAGCCCGGCGTTCACATCAATTCTGTTGGCGTCAATCCCTCGGGCCGGGAGATTGATGGTGGGACCGTGCAAAATGCGCATGTCTTTGTCGAGGCGGCAAGCTCTGCCCTGTCATCGCCACCGGGCGGCGCCAATGAGTTACTTTGGCCGATCCGGGACGGCCTCATTACCGAAGATCATGTTTGTAGGGAGATTGGTGCGGTTAGCAGTGGCGCTATTGTCGGACGCCGCGACGATAGCGAGGTTACACTTTATAAATCAGTTGGCGTCGGCGTACAGGACGCAGTTGCAGCTGATTTGGTCTACCGGCAGGCTATCGCCAAAGGTCTCGGTGTTTTTTTGGAAAATTAAGTTGACGTTATTGAGCTGAAATTCAATAAAAAACAAAATTATTCTAAGAGGAGTTTGGGTATGATCCGGTTTCTAAAAGAAGGTATCAGTCAGGAAGAAAAAGATGATGCCGACGCCAAAGTGCGGGAAACAGTTGAAAATATTCTTGACGATATCAAAGCGCGTGGTGATGCAGCCCTAAAGGATTATTCCGAAAAATTCGATAATTGGCGGCCCGATAATTTTCAAGTCAGTCGCGCTGAAATCGATATCTGTTATGACCAAGTGACGGAACAAAACATCGAAGATATCGAATTCGCTCAAGCGCAAGTCCGAGGCTTTGCCGAAATTCAAAAAGCTGCCTTGATTGATGTTGAGCAGGAAACTCTGCCGGGCGTGATCCTCGGACATAAAAACATTCCGGTGAACTCGGTTGGCTGCTATGTGCCGGGCGGCAAATACCCGATGGTGGCGTCCGCCCATATGAGCGTGGTGACGGCCAAAGTCGCTGGCGTGAAGCGTATTGCGGCTTGCGCGCCGCCTTACGAAGGCAAACCTAACCCGGCCATCGTCGTAGCCCAAGATATGGCAGGTGCCGATGAAATTTATTGCCTGGGCGGTGTCCAGGCGATGGGGGCGATGGCTTTGGGTACGGATGAAATTGGCACCGTTGATATGCTGGTCGGACCGGGTAATGCCTATGTCGCCGAAGCCAAGCGCCAGCTGTTTGGCCGGGTTGGCATTGATTTATTGGCTGGGCCGACCGAAACATTGATCATCGCCGACGAAAGCGTCGATGGCGAGCTCTGTGCTGCTGATCTGCTGGGTCAGGCCGAACATGGCCCGACCAGCCCGGCGGTGTTGTTAACCGATTCAGAAGCGCTGGCACAAGACACAATGAAAGAAGTCGAACGCCAACTCGATATTTTGCCAACCGGTGAAGTGGCGCGGGCGGCCTGGGAAACTTACGGTCAGGTAATCGTCTGTGACAACGACGAGGAAATGCTCCAAGAGGCGGACCGAATCGCCTCCGAGCATGTTCAAGTGATGACCAAAGATCCGAATTACTTCTTGAACAATATGACCAATTACGGAGCACTGTTCTTAGGTCCAGAAACCAATGTCTCCTATGGCGATAAAGTCATCGGCACCAATCACACCTTGCCGACCAAAGGAGCCGGGCGTTACACCGGCGGGCTTTGGGTGGGTAAATTTATCAAAACCCACACATATCAGCGCATTACTGAAGATGCCTCGGTTGAGGTCGGTAAATATTGCTCCAGGTTGTGCGCACTGGAAGGCTTTGCCGGCCATAAAGAACAAGCTGACATCCGCCTCCGCCGCTACGCCGGCATTAATGAGGGGTAGGTAACTCACAACTCATCTGTCACAACGGACTTGAAAGTTTTTCGGGGACATCTTCTTGGCACATCAAACATGCCCTGGCGTGATGATATGATCACCCGCCTGCCGGCGTTTAATCCGGCATCAGCCGAATGGTTTCCATAGCAAAATTAGCTTTGGCAGCACCGTGAGTGCTGCTAAAAGGGCGATAAACATTGCCGCCCCGGTTAACACACCAAAAAAGATGGTGGGGATGAAGTTGGACAACATCAAGATGGAGAAGCCGAAGATGACGGTCATGGTCGTGTAGAACACAGCTTTGCCGATATTGGAATGGCAAATGTGCAGGGTCTCCACATAACTATGCGTACGGGCGTATTCTTCTCTGAAGCGGTAGATGTAGTGAATTCCATTGTCGACGGCGATACCGATGGCGATAGCAGCAATCGTAATGGTCATCATGTCCATAGGGATTTCCGACCATCCCATGACACCCAAAACCACCACGGCACCCAACAAGTTCGGCAGAATGCCTATAATCGATAAGGTGATTGACCGGAACAACACCAGGAACATGAACGCAATACCCAGCATCACGACACCGATGGTCTTGATCTGCGATGTGAACAAGCTTTGCAGCATGTTGTTGTAGAGCACGAGCAGCCCACTCACAGTCACGTCTTTGATCAGCGGCTTGTAGGTCGCGAGCTGCTCAAATCCGTGAATCTTCCCCAGATCACGGCGCACTGTCTCCAGCAACTCTTTGCGGCGCAGATCTGGTTTCGAATCCAACACACGCGCCATGAGCCGTATCTCGTTATCATCGATGGAGACAAATGGTTCGATGAGAGTTTTTTTAACCGAGGCGGGAAGTTTTGTATACAGGAGTGACAACTCCATTCCGTCCAGCTGTTTTTCGGCATAGGATTCGGCAACACGCACCGACGAAGCGAACGAGAGCACTTTGCCGATTTCGGGCAATCTGTCGAGGTAGTCGTGTGCTTTTTTTATGAGCTCGACCTTGGTGGGAGTAAACCATAATTCAGGTTTGGTGCGAAGCATTTCCAAGTACTCGCGTTCCTCCTGTATCTCTTCCGGGGTCATCTCTTTGAGGTCTTCGGGCGTCAATTCTTCCGTTTCATCCTCGAGTTTTACCAGTATTTCCAAAGGCGTCGTGCCGCCGAGCTTTTCATCGATGAGCTTGAGGCCTTGATAAATTTCGGTGTCGTCGCTGAAGTAGTTGATGAAGCTGTTCTCGACACGCAGCAGGGTGATTCCCGCTATGCTCACGACCGTCAACATTACTGCCAACACCAGAATCTTGTTGCCTTGGAACTCGGTCAGACGGGCCAGATACCCAGGTAAAAAAAACCGGTCACTGTCGACGGTGGCTTTTGATTCGATTTTTCCAATCACCAACAGCAACGTGGGGAACAGCAGAAACGAGGTCGCAAACGTTACTGCCAAACCGGCGCTCATCATCCACCCGAAGTCGATGACCGGCTTGATATCGCTCACGACCAGGGAACCAAAACCTATGATGGTCGTCAGCGCGGTATAGAGACAGGGTCTCACCATCTTATGGGTGGTAGTTCGGACCAGCGCCAACTGATCGTCATCAGGATGATCTCGATGGAGCTGCAGATAGCGCACAATCAA
>CAJWIB010000211.1 GCA_913041095.1 uncultured Rhodospirillaceae bacterium
TGGCGGAAATGGATAACAATGGCATCGAACTGGTTATTCTGTCACATACCGCACCAGGCATTCAGGAACTCCTGAGCGTCGAAGAGGCGGTTGAACTATCGATGCGCGCCAACGATCTGCTGGCCGAAGAAATTGCGCTTCATCCCGACCGCTTTTCCGGCTTTGCCGCCCTGCCGATGCAGGACCCGGACGCCGCCATCACCGAGCTTACCCGGTGTATCAAAGACCTGGGTTTTAAAGGTGCGCTGGTTAACGGCTTTACCCAAAAAGACGTATCCGATTCAGTGATTTACTACGACATTCCCGAATACCGTCCATTTTGGGCGGCGCTGGAAGATTTCAGCCTGCCGTTTTATATGCATCCGCGCACCATTATTACCGAACGGGCACAAGCCTATGAGGGGCATCCGTGGCTCTATAGCTCAGCCTGGGGTTTTTCGGTTGAGGCTTCGATCCACTCGCTGCGTCTCATCGGCTCTGGTCTGTTTGATGATCATCCCAAACTGCAGATTATCTTGGGGCATTTGGGCGAGAGGATTCCCTTTGATATGTGGCGATTGGATCATCGCATCGAACGGTTGCCGTGCGGCTATTCCCGGCCCCATCCGATGAGCTATTACCTCAAGAACAATTTTCATATGACAACCAGCGGCAATTTCTATGGCCCGGCCTTCGAATTTACCGTCAACGAGATGGGCATCGAGCGGATCATGTTCTCGGTCGATTACCCGTTTGAGGACACAACGGAAGGCGCGACCTGGTTTGATGAAATGGAAATGACAGAGGACACACGGCTGAAAATCGGCCGCACCAACGCGATTGAGCTGTTCAAGCTAGATTTGGAGTGAGCCGAAGCGAAAAGATTAAATCTCACGCCTCACCCAGCATTTCCGTCACTCTGGCCGGATCGGGAACCGGGACTTTGGGGCGGGAGGCTAATGCCTCGCCAATGGCGCGCAAATGATCCGCCGAAGTGCCGCAGCAGCCGCCGATAATGTGCGCACCGATGTCCCGTACCAGACAGGCGTAGTCGGCCATAACGTCTGGTGTACCATCATATGAAAAACCGTTTTCGCCGAGCTGTGGCTTACCACAATTACCTTTGGCAATAATAATGTCATCCTCAGCAACGACTTTTTTAAATTCGAGAATGACGTCGATCATCTGACGTGGGTTAGCACCGCAATTGGCGCCGAACGCAACGGGCTTAGGGTCAACCGTTTGAGCGGCTTCTAGCGCGGCTTCAGGGGTTGTGCCCATCATGGTCCGGCCTTTAGCGTCGAAAGACATCGTCGCGACAAAGGGAATACCGGTTTTCGCTGCCCCTTTCATGGCCGCCGTCATTTCATCGACCGAAGACATGGTTTCAATCCACAGATAATCGACACCGCCTTCTGCCAAGGCAGCGGCTTGGGCAGTAAAGGCCTCCTCCGCTTCTTCGATGGTAAGTTTGCCGAGGGGCTTTATCAGCTGGCCTGTCGGCCCCATCGAGCCGCCGATCAAGACCGGACGTCCGGCCCGCTCAACCGATTGTCTAGCCTGCTTGGCAGCCGCTTCGTTATAGGCTTCTGCCTGATCACCCAATTCATGACGTTCAAGAATAATGTAAGTGCCGCCAAAAGAGTTGGTCAAAATCAAATCTGCGCCGGCGTCGATAAAACCATCATGAACCGAGGCAATACGGTCCGGATGATCGATATTCCAGCGTTCAGCGACGTCACCGCGTTTCATACCAAGCGCCATGAGACCGGTGCCCATGGCACCATCGGCCAGCACATAGCCTTTATCTTCGATAATTTGTTGGAAAGTGCGGGGCATTGCTAATTCCGTTAATTATATTCAACTAATTCGGTTTTTGATCTCTAAGCGTATAGCGCCCGTTACGAAAATCACCAAAAACTTCCATAACGTCAGGATGGGTAATCGGCTCTCTATTGTCGTCGATTAGTAAATTCTGCTCCGACACATAGGCGATATAGGTGGTTTCTTCATTCTCCGCGAACAGATGATAATAGGGCTGGTCTTTAGACGGGCGGGCTTCTTCGGGTATGGCAAGCCACCATTCTTCGGAATTGTTAAACTCCGGGTCGACGTCAAAAATAACACCTCGAAACGGAAATAACCGGTGCTTCACCACCTGCCCAATATCGAATTTACCCTTTAACAACCTTTAATCCTCAGTAATTGATCAGCACTCATGACCTTATGGTCTAACGCCGATTATAAACCAGAAAATCAGATAACTCACGCTGAGATTTTGAACTTGGTTAGGGATTATCCGGCAGCATTGCCCAATTATGTCTTGTAATTTCGGTGTGGTCCTAAGTTTGGACAAACCGAACTTGCTTGCTCTCAAATATTGCGCAGGTGAGGCAGCCTGTTCGATACGCGCCGGTATCAATGCCCATCCGATTGGTCTGTATATCCGGGTCACTATTTATGGAGTGGCCATGGACGACGTATTTTCCGTGATTTACTTCAGAACTCAAGAAGGGCTCCCTGATCCAATTGAGATCCATTGGAATAGGATTCTGCCTGAGGCGGTCTGATGTCCACCATGCGTCATGTGTGGATATAACGCTGGTTTCCCAATAACGCCCACTGTTAAAGATATACCAGACTTTAACTCGGCACTTTCTCACAACCAATTATTAAGAGAGGCTAGGCGGCAGCCTCCCCTATTTAGTTTAAAACCTCAGCGGCAGGGCCCGCACTACATGGTTCAAGGCTTTTACCTTTTCGGTAATTTCATCTGAAATTGGCTGATCGGTTTCAATCAGCGAGATCGCATCACCGCCTTCTTCATTGCGGCCCAAATTAAACGTCGCAATGTTGATTTTATTTTCACCCAGCAATGTACCAAGCGCGCCAATCAGACCGGGTTTGTCCTCATTAGTGATGAACAGCATATGTGGCCCAAGTTCAGCGTCGATGGCGATGCCTTTTATCTCGACGATGCGCGGTTTATCGCCGGCAAACAGCGTTCCCGACAGCGTCCGGGTTTGCGATTCGGTCGTTAGCGTCAACGTAATCAACGTCTGAAACTCATCTAACGTATCGCAGGTTACTTCCGAGATTTCGATATCGCGTTCCTTAGCAATCGTTGGTGCCGAAACCATGTTCACCGATTCCAACAGTGGTGACAGCAGGCCTTTGAGCACGACGGCCGTCAATGGCTTGGTGTTAAGCTTGGAAGCTTGGCCGCAATATTCGATTTGGACTTTTTTTATCGCCGTTTCTGTAGCCTGTCCGGCAAAGCTGCCAAGCTGTTCAGCGAGTTTCAGATAAGGTGCCAGTTTCGGTGCATCCTCGGCGCTGACCGACGGCATGTTAATCGCGTTAACGACGGTGCCTTCTAGTAAATAATCGGACAATTGCTCGGCTACCTGAATGGCGACATTGACCTGCGCTTCATCGGTCGAAGCACCCAAATGCGGCGTTACAATAACCTGCTCCATGCCAAACAAAATATTTTTCTTGGCGGGCTCTTCTTCAAAGACGTCCATCGCAGCACCGGCGACTTTGCCGCTTTCAATCGCCGCTTTAAGATCGGCTTCAACAACCAAGCCTCCCCGGGCGCAATTGATGATACGGACGCCATCTTTCATTTTGGCAAATGCATCAGCATTAACGATATTACGCGTCGCATCAGTCAGGGGCGTGTGCAGGCTGATAAAGTCCGCCCGCGGGAACAGTTCATCGAGCTCAACTTTATCAACCCCCAAATCACCGGCCCGTTCCACGGAAAGATACGGATCATAGGCAATGACTTTCATGTTTAGTCCAAGAGCGCGATCGGCCACGATAGCGCCAATATTGCCACAGCCAATAATACCGAGGATCTTGGCCGTAAGTTCAACCCCCATGAAACGGGATTTCTCCCATTTGCCTTCATGGGTCGACTTGCTGGCTTCGGGGATATCACGAGCGAGTGCAAACATCATGGCAATAGTGTGTTCGGCGGTTGTGATCGAATTACCAAACGGCGTATTCATGACTACGATGCCTTTGGCCGAGGCTGCGCTGATATCGATATTATCAACCCCAATACCAGCCCGGCCGATAACTTTCATATTGGTCGCGGCTTCGAGGATGTCGGCATTGGGCTTGGTCGAAGACCTGACGGCCAAGCCATCGTATTCACCAATGCAGGCTTTTAGCTCTTCCGGATCCATGCCCGTTATAACGTCTACTTCAATTCCGCGTTCTTTGAAAATCTCTTCAGCACGCGGGCTCATTTTGTCGGATATGAGAACTTTTGGCATAAGTTCGTTCCTAACTTTCTCTATATATAATTTCAAAAAACTAAGCGTATTCGGCGGCAACCTGAGCCAACGCCCAGTCAATCCACGGCGTCAGTGCTTCGAGATCAGTGGTCTCTATCGTCGCTCCAGCCCAAATACGCAATCCAGATGGCGCATCCCGATAGGCATCGATGTCATTGGCAATGCCTTCTTCATCGAGAATGGCGCCGACGCGCTTAGCGGCGACGGCTTGATCATCTTCGCTTAAGCCTTGGAACCAATCGGCGGTGATCACCAAACATACCGAGGTGCAAGACCGGGTTTCCGGCACGTTAGCTAGAAAAGCGACGTCGTCAGAACTCTCCACCCAGCGCGCCAGCTCGGCAAAATTACCTTCTGAGCGTTGGATCAATGATTTAAGACCACCGATGCTGTCGGCCCAATTAAGTCCGTCGAGCGCATCTTCCACACAGAGCATCGACGGAGTGTTGATGGTGGCGCCTTTAAAGACTCCTTCGTTCAACTTGCCGCCGGATGTCAGGCGGAAAATTTTCGGTATCGGCCAGGGCGGTGTGTAGCTCTCCAAACGCTCAACCGCGCGGGGGCTCAAGATCAACATACCGTGCTGGGCCTCGCCGCCCATCACTTTCTGCCAAGAATAAGTCGTCACATCGAGCTTGTCCCAGGCTAAATCCATGGCAAAAACAGCGGAAGTCGCGTCACAAAAGGTCAGCCCCTCCCGGTCACCCGGTATCCAATCACCATTGGGCACTCGCACACCGGAAGTTGTTCCGTTCCAGGTGAAAACCACATCACGGGTAAAGTCTACCTTACCAAGATCAGGCAATTGGCCGTAACCGGCTTTCAATTCCCGCACATCGTCGAGCTT
>CAJWIB010000212.1 GCA_913041095.1 uncultured Rhodospirillaceae bacterium
CCCTACACCGGAACGGGTCTCCGCCGTAGATCATCAATCAATCCCAGGATTCTCCAGAACAAACTCCTTGGTACGGCAACCTTGGTCAGGCCAAGGGCTTCGTCAAGCTCTCGATAGACAAGCATATCTCCGTCAGTGGTGATCTTGGAACCGTGAAATACCGACTTCAAACGCTGGTCGAAATCGACCCGTAAAGGGGAATGTCTGCTTTCACTCGCTGGGTGACAAGGAGCGCGTCCGTTCTAATGTGTATATTACTTTGATTCTTATTTTTCCGGCAGCAGGCACGCTGCCCAATTCGAACAGCCGATTGTGCGACCCAATTTAGAATCAATTAAGCTCGCTAAAAAAAATCAAGGAAAAGATGTTGAACTAATCTAGCCGGTAAGAGAAAAAGGTGACTCACCGTCACTAAAGCGGATGAGAGCCTCTACATCGGAAATCGCAACCCGGCCGTTTTCTGTTTTCACACCGATTTTCCGCAGACGATTAAGAATGCGGGACAGACTTTCTGGTTTCATACCAAGGCGCGAGGCGATGATAACTTTATCATAAGGCAGAGAAATGACCGCCGATCCTTCATCAACAGCACAACGCCGGACGAAAAAGTCGCAGACCCGCTGGGTTGCAGTGCGGGTTTTTAGTTGTTCGATTTCAGTTACCAAGCTGTGGAGCTGAAGCGACAAAGATCCCATGATTGACAAAGCGAGTTCCGGTGACCGCGTCAATTCGGCAACCAGCCGTTTGGTCAGGATTGGCACGACCCGTGAATTCTCAACCGCTTGCGCACTAACTGGATAATTCTTACCGGCAAATGCGACACCTTCGGCAATGGTGTCACCGGCACTAAAGATATGAACAATGGCCTCATCGCCTTCGGTGGTACTGCGATAGACTTTTACCCAGCCTTCCAGCACAAAATAGAAAACATCAGCCGGATCACCGTGATGAAAGATGGTTTGACCTTTGGTATAATTCACCACCGAGGTGCCGGCAATGATCCGATTCAATGACTCGTCATCGATCTGATTGAACAAAGCATGCTGGCTAAAATAGTGTCGATCATTACCGCGTATAGCCACTTAATTCTCCGGCTTGGTTATATCTAATTCGGTTAGTCTATACCGAATTGTTCGAATTACCTTTGATCTAGGTCAAAACGCTATCTGGATAATTCACAGTTAAGAAAAAAAGATCAGTTTTCTGCGGGTTTCCAAAACTAACCACGGTTAAGGATAACCGGTCAAAGCCATGGTTTCCTGATGAAGTGCGCGATTCGCCTAAAAGTTTTCGGGCGTTTTGTTGGTATATATGGACGGCTCGAAGGTTGGGTGGTAATCCTTCTTTGGCCATGCCGGCAAGTTTTGGTGTCACGATGTTATTGGTTGTTAACGCGATCATGTTGACCAGTGCTGGCTCGACGCTTGGTTCGACCTTTGCCAGTACGGCCAAGCTAACCGCGCGCGACTGGTCTAGTGAAAATGACGTGCCAACGGAACGGCAACTCACGACCGGACGAAAAGCCGTTATTATTATCGTGGTACTAGGGATCTGCCGTTATTCAGCTTGTATCTCGGCTCCGAGGTTGGCTCTGCCGTGATCGCCGCAACAACGATTAGCGGCACTATGGTTATGGGGCTAGCGCCAATCTTTATTCTAACCTTTCTGCCTGGTGCCGGACGCTGGAGTTTTCATTCCGACTTTTGGCCGCGCATTGTTTTTGGCATCATTATGACTTTGGAGGGCACCATGGGTCTGCAGATTGTGCCGGCCTGGGCCGATATCGGAGTTGGCAAATATGCTGATAATCTCGGTGTAAATCTCTGGGGCGTTGGCATTAGCACAATCGGATTCCTAATCGGTTGTGGGATTGAGCTCATTATTCCCAAAAAGAGTTTGGTCACGACCCCCGCTTAAGCTAAAACCGCTACATGTGTGGAATTGCGGGTATTTTAAGAACTGCCGGCGAACAGCCCGTAGACCGATCCGTTTTGGTGGCTATGAACCAATCGATGGCGCATCGTGGCCCAGATGGTGAGGGTATTTGGATGTCTCCGGATCAGCAGTTTGGGCTCGGTCATCGCCGCCTCTCGATTATTGATCTGTCGGATGCTGCTGCCCAGCCGATGGCCAATCAGGATGGTTCGATCATTGTTACTTTCAATGGCGAAATTTATAACCACGCGGCGCTCCGCCTAGAACTTCAGGCAGTGGGCTATCAGTTTGCCACCGATCATTCAGATACCGAGGTGCTGGTGCATGGTTTTCAAGCTTGGGGGATTGATGGGTTGTTGTTGCGGCTTGAAGGTATGTTCGCCTTTGCCATATGGGAGGATAAAACTAAAAAACTCACCATTGCCCGCGACCGGGTGGGTATTAAGCCGGTCTATTTCACCAAACGCGGCGGCTGGTTTTTATTCGCCTCAGAAATTAAAGGCTTGCTGTGCCATCCTGCTGTGCCGAGACGCGTTGGTAAACTGGCGCTCTATCATTATTTGACTTACTTGACGACGCCTGCACCGCTCACGATGTTTGACGGTATCTATAAATTACCAGCGTCGACTTATATGGAAATCGACCAGGCTGGCCGTATCACCTCTGAGCGCTATTGGGATGCTATGCCGGGTAAAAGTGATGTCGACGGTGAACTGTCGGGTCTAAAAGGTGCCGCCCAAGAGGATTTCTTCATTGAGGGCGTTCGCAATCGCCTTAGTGATGCCGTCGAGAAACGCATGATGTCGGATGTGCCTTACGGTGCTTTTCTGTCAGGCGGCATCGACTCGTCGGTTAATGTTGCACTCATGGATCGCTTTACCGATGAGCCGGTGAACACTTTTACGGTCGGCTTTAAAGATCACGAGCATCTAAATGAGCTCGAATACGCGACCAAGGTCGCTACGCTGTTCAAAACCAATCATCACGAAGTGCTGGTTGGTGAAGACGATATGGTTGGCTATCTCGATGATCTTATTCGTTACCAGGATGAGCCGCTGGCCGATTGGGTATGTATCCCGCTGCATTTTGTTTCCAAGCTGGCGGCGGAAGCGGGCGTCAAAGTCATTCAAGTGGGTGAGGGTTCGGATGAACAATTTTGTGGCTATAACAGCTACATGATGTATCTCAAATTGCATCAACATTGCTACGGACCATTTCAGAAATTCCTGCCAAAACCGTTACAACGCGTGGCTGCTGGAGCAGCGCAGGGGATTGCTCGTCTTAAACCATCTTTTGGTCTTTATGCCGATGCAGTCGATCGGGCGGCTGAAAACAAAGAAGCCTTTTGGAGTGGCGCAATTGCGTTTTGGGAATCGCAAAAGAAAGATATCCTTCCCGCGATGGGTGCAGAGATGCCGCACGGCGCGGAGGAAATGATTGAAGCTGGACTGTTATCTGCCGACATATTGGTGCCAGATAGTTTTACCGTCGCCAATGACACTTTGACTGAATTTGACCGTGCTCATCCGGGGCGGGATCAACTGACGCGTATGATCCATAACGAATTTCGGTTGCGCCTGCCGGAACTTTTATTGATGCGGGTCGATAAAATAACCATGGCGGAGTCGCTGGAAGCACGCGTGCCGTTTTTGGATCACGCCCTAGCCGAGTTCACCATGGATATGCCACAGAGCACTAAAATTAATAATGGCGTGGCTAAATACATACTCAAGAAATCTGTCGAAGGTATCATTCCGGACGATGTGATCTACCGCAAAAAAATGGGCTTCAACGCGCCAATGGCAGAATGGCTGCGGGGTGATTTCGGTGGTAAAGTTGAGACCGGCATTATGAACTCACCGCTGCTTGATCAAATTGGATTTGACCGCGAGCAGGTTGCGGGTCTTATCTCTGATCATCGCCAAGGGCGGCGCGATACATCATTGATGGTTTGGGTGTTGTATAATTTGACCGCGTGGTATTCCCATTGGATCGAAGTTTAGACATTTCGTCTGGTAATCACCAACGTCAGGCCGAGACATAAGAATTGCGTGGCGATCCACCAGCTCTGCCAGACGCCAAAGCTGATGAAATTAAAAGCCAAGATCGAGATAACCACGCCAAATAACACCGGGTCGGTGTTATCGTCCTCCAGTTTTCTAATAAATATCCAACCAAAGACAGCGAAAATTATCGCCCCCACCGCGCCGAGCTCGAGCCAAATCTGGAGACTAGCATTGTGTGGATGGAGGGGTAAAAAAGACTCTTTAAAAAGGATGATCTTTTTGTTGTTTGGTGTGTCCACTTTAAGCGTAAATTTTTTGCCATTGCCAGGAATTTTCCGCGCCGTATTCACACCCCAACCGAGGAACGGTTTTTCAAAGATGCGCTGAGTTACAAACTGCCAAATTAAAAGTCGGTGGGTGGTAGAATTTGGCAACTTCAATTCATATGAAAATTGGCCAATTTCATTAATGCTTTTATTTGCGGTGAATTGGTAGACGAGGAAAGGTGTTCCTAATAGCAAGATTAGGAACATACCGCCGATAATAATGCTAGCCAATTTCCGTTGAAAATGGGCAATGCTGATGCCGATAACAGAAGCAGTCATGGCGATGAGTACTGCAGCGGCTGAAAAACGAAAAACCAAATATAAGGTTAGAACAAAAGATACCGCTGTTCCTAAGAAATGCCGCCGCCGAACCAATGCCGACATTATTGGCCACAAAAGAATTGATAAAATAACAATACCGTTTTTCAGGAAGATTTCAATTTTAAAAATCAAAGGTTCCGGCCAATTATTTCCCAGGACAACGATTACAGATTCGAATACAGGCACCGCTATAGCTATTGCAGCGCCAATAATTAGCAATTTTTCTGTAATCTCGTGCGCTGGAAGTGGGGCAAACTTTATTTCACTTAAGATAAAAACACCTAAGCCAAAAAGCGCCGTAAGCGGGAGGATCAGTTTTCTGCTGACACCAGAGTCAAAGGTCCACAGCAAACTGGCAATCGCCCAAAGCAGCAAGATTAAAAAAGCTACTACAGGGAGTTTTGGAAATGAGAATTTACGATCTTTGTCTGCGACATTCAGTGCAATTAGAGCCACCGCCAATAAAATAAATAACGGCACCATCGCTTTAGATGAGAATATAGCTATCGGTAGAATAAATAACGT